>JAPLKL010000069.1 GCA_026388095.1 Elusimicrobiota bacterium
GGTGGGCCTCAGCGGCGCGCACATAGCGCGCGCCGTAGGCCCCGGCGTTATCGAGACAAGAGTTCATAAGTGAAAAGCTCAAACCAGACCGATGCCACCGTCTATTGGGGAAGCCTGATTACCATTATTGGCGCGATGACTTTCTCCACCATCGTAATCGTCCTTCATGTTGTCCAGCGAGCAGATCCCTTCCAGCGACTGATAAGTGAATTGGCATTGCATGATTTTGGTGGAGCGATGCTAGTCGCCTTCTGTGGGCTTGGTGCGAGCTTTTTCGGCCTTCAAGTGGCAATCTCGCGGCTCGAAGCAGCAATCGTTCTGCGAGGTCTTCTAGTTGTGGCAGGGTTGGCCTTTTTGTTGGCTGGAATGGTAACCCTTGCGGCAAGAACGGACATTCACATCGGGAGCGTGGCCATCGCCTTCGTGGCATCAGTGGCAGCCATGTATTGCTTTCCTTCCGCCGGGGGACGAGCAGCGGAAGTAGCTCCTCGGTATCTTTCATGGCCTCTCGCGGCCGGAGTTGTGGCAGGAATATTATTGGGGTTATCCGTGTTGCCCGTTGGCCTAGGGCAAAGAATTGCGGCTCTGTGCCTAGCGTGCTGGCTGGCAATCACTGGTTGGCGGCTTAGAAATGCTCGATAACATCGGCTTCGGCGGCCGCGCGCAAGTGCGCGGAACGCCCACGTGGGGTCGGCCTCAGCGGCACGCGCATAGCGCGCGCCGCCGAGCCCGGCGTTATGCGGATTGACATGTTTAAGTTCAGTGGCGCCTTGTTTTGGCTTGGCGCCTCCCTTCTGGCAATCTCAGGGTGCGCTCCCGCACAGCGAAAGTCTTCGTCGGTGGGGGCTGCTCCCAGAGCAGCGCCAATCATGGGAACTGGTAAGGCCGGAATCGAGTGGGTGACCATCCCAGGCGGGAGCTTCATCATGGGCTCGAATCAATGGGCCAATATGAAATTTTTCCCAAGCACTACACCTCGGCACAAAGTGACGATCAAGGCCTTTCAAATGGCGAAGTCCACAGTAACCAACAAACAGTACCGCGCGTGCGTCCAGGCTGGCGTCTGCACTCCGCCACATATCTTGCTCAGCAAAATCATCCCAGAGGAGGGCTTAAGCCTCTATTACGACGATCGATCCTACTTTGAGGGCGATGATCAGCCAGTAGTTGGCATCGACTGGAACCAAGCCAAGACCTTTTCGGAATGGGTCGGCGGTCGGCTTCCCAGCGAGGCTGAGTGGGAATACGCCGCGCGCAGCGCCGGCAAGGAATGGAAGTTCCCCTGGGGCGATGCGGGGGCGACTTGCAGGACAGCTGTCATGGAGGGTTGTGTTGGCAGAGGGACAAAGCCCGTCTGTTCAACGCCAGCGGGAAACACTACCCAGGGACTCTGCGACATGGCAGGGAATGTCGTCCAGTGGGTGCAGGATCTATACCATCAATCCTACGCGGGACAGCCGACCGATGGGACAGCATGGGAGTTTTCAGAAGGCCCGAATCAGAACGACCGTGTTATTCGTGGAAGTTCGTGGCATTCGGAAGTCTATCTTTCCGGCCACCGTTTTCTTGGCGACCCCGCTGATCAAGGTCCTGCCCTAGGCTTCCGGCCCGCGAGGTCACCTTGAGCTCGCTTATTGGGGGAAGAACACGCATAACATTCGGCGCTGCGGGCGCGCGCACATGCGGAGCGCCAAGGTGGGGTTGGCCAATGCGGCGCGCACATAGCGCGCGCCGCAGACCGTCGCGTTATCCAGCATGAGAGTGAAAATGCGATTCTTATTTTGGGGCAGTATTTTTGTGCAGGCCTTCATGCCATCACGATGTTGTGCGCAACTCACGCAAGCAAACATCGACAAAGAGTTTTTCTTGATTCTCCCTTCGAGCATGACGGTCCATATCCATGATGCGCCAAAGTGGCTTAAGCTTCTTGATCAATATGTAAGGAAGACGCATCCATCACTGTGGAATCCAAAAACAACCTTCAGATGGTCCTCAACGATTGGCCATTTGGAACAGAATGAAGGTGGAGAGAATCGGTTTTCCCCAGGTCGACTGCCCGGCCATGGACAGATCGTCGTGGAGAACAGTCAAACGAAAGGGAAGGCTGTAATTGAAGTGGCAGTCCTTCCGCTTGATGGTGCTGATGCTCGCTTCGGTCGGCGGGTCGATATGCAACCAGGGGGGCACGACCTTCTATTCATTTTTCCGGCACTTTGTGAAGCCGTTAGGTCGCCGTGTGGCATTGAGTATGCGAAAGTCTCGCCCATTAAGAAACCTAGGCCGAATCTTCAGGGGGTCGCCCCAAAAGATAGGCTGGATGAGATTGCCAGACACGAGAATCGGCGGATTGATGTAGCTTTCCAGCATGTCAGGCCACAGACGGTTCTCGACGCAATTTCTACACAGTCTCCGGACTATCGATGGCTTCGTCAGGGGGGTGTGATTGATCTTATTCCCAAACCTGGGAAGGGTTGGGAGACAAAGGGAGACAGTATCCTTGACAGACAATTTAAGGGACCGCTATCAATGCCGGGCACCACTGCCTCGAAAGCCATGGAATTGCTAATGGAAGCAGTTGGCAGAGAGATGGGCATCAACATTAGCAGTGCACATGCAGCTTTGGGACCTGCAGCGCCTTCCCCGGGACTCGAGAGACCTGAACCGACCATTTCAATAACACTTTCCAATTGTGTCCTTCGAGAATGTTTGAACGAAATTGCCCGGGCCGATGGCCAGGCCATATGGCATTTCGGGCCGCTGCTGCCAAGTGGGTATGCATATAGGCTATCGCGCTGGGGCCGGAACTAAGGGACGAAACGGCATGAATCTGGATAACACGGGCTTCGACGGGCGCGCCTCAATGAGGTACACTCATAGCGGCGGCGCGCGCCGTCGAGCCTGGCGTTGGGCTGAAGTGCGAACGAAGAGCCAGGAATGATTTCTTCGAAAATGATAACGGCGCTGGACATTAGTGCCGCTTGCCTCGTCGCCATCGCTCTTTATTTTGCATGGCGATTCATAAGGCAAAAGCCGATGGGGAAATCCTGGACAATTAGGTTATCCATCGCTTCCGGAGCCTATAACCTCCTTTGGTGGCTGAGCATCTCCCGGCTCCTGCCTCGGGAGACGGCGCTCAAGACTAATCCGATTCACTCCATCTTCTTGCGAATCCCACCTCCGGTTGTCGAGAGACCCTTACAGCTACTGCACATCACCTGCTCTCACATCTGGGACATCCTCTTGCTGGAAATCATGATCGTTCTCGTCGCAACGGGAGTTTCGGCATTGGCCGGCGCGTGCGTTGGAGCGATTGTCGATCTTGGCTTCAGATTCCGCATACCAAAAGCTTGAAATGACTCAGCCCAACATTGGGTTTTGCTGTCGCGCGCAAGCGCGGAACACCAAAGTGGGGGCAGCCTTTGCGGCCCGCGCATAGCGCGCGCCGCAAACCCTCGCGTTGGGCCGACCACCAATCTTGATTAGACTTTTTGACTCGCCGGACGAGAGTTGCGATGGGCAGTGAATAGCGATGGAACAAATATATCTGGATCAGTTGAAAATAAGACTGTTCTTCGATTTGCATCATCGCGCCATCTTCGGAGCGGTGATAATGGCGGGCTGCTTCTACTATTTAGGAGCAGCCATCAAGCATTACAAATCTAAAGCGACTACCGCATCACGGCGGATGTTGGTTTGGGCTATTGTCGCGATAACGGCTAACTCGATTTGGCTATTTCTTGGCACCTCAGGTCTGTTCGCATCCTTCTGTTGCACAAAATTTCCTTTCTATATGACGATAGTAGTATGTCTCGGTATCATCATATTTGCCAGCTTGTGCCTTTGCGAAAAATATAGGAGTTCGATCACGAAGCAATCGGTGCCAACGGCGCGAACTCAATGAGGACCGAAAGACAAAGTATCCGCGTCCCAACATTCGGCTCTGCGGGCGCGCGCAGTTGCGGCGCAAAGTGGGGTTGGCCAATGCGACGCGCACATAGCGCGCGCCGCAGGCCGTCGCGTTGTGCCGATTTATTTATTTTGGAGGACCGGTGACCACTCGATCTAACTGCAGCTGTGGATTCCCAGCAAAATGGGCAGCCGACCCAAATATGCCCATTGCATTTGACCAGAAGCTCAACGAATTTCAGCTCCAAAATCGTAGCGGAGGTCATTGGCCCATCAGGTATTGTCCTTTGTGCGGAGGCACCCTGGCGGAATCAAAGCGGAAAGAAGAGGCTCCCCAGATTGATGAACGCGAGATGGCAGAAGTCCGCGCCCTCTTCCAGCGCAATATCCGTACAGCAGTTCAGATGAAAGAAATTCTTGGTGATCCGGACCATATCAAGGAGCGGGACAACGACCCCTATGTAAGTCAGCAATTCGTACGCTGGTATGAGTATTTCAAGCGGTGGCGCACAATCTGTCTGACCTTCGCGGAAATGCAAGATGGTAAACTCGAAATGTCGTTCCAGGGCAAGACCACGGAGTGATAGTTGGGACGGCACAACATCGGCTTCGGCGGTCGCGCGCAAATCTGTGGAGCGCCAACGTGGGGTCGGCCTCAGCGGCACGCGCATAGCGCGCGCCGCCGAGCCCGGCGTTGTGCAGTGCTAGAAAAGGACTGACATGCAGGCATTGGCCCTTTGCATCCTCTTCGCAACCTGGATCCTTCCGATAGCGTTGGTCTTTCTTCTAAAACACCCCGCTCGTCACGGCGTCATTGCTGTGGCCACTTACGGGTTAACAATGGCAGCCGTCTTGGTCCCAGCAGGAATTTACTTCGCGGCCAATGGCGGAGGTGCCTATCTCACTGCTCCGACATTATTTTCAGGCGTGGGTTTTCTAGTGGCATCCCTGGGCCTGCTACTGGCCCCGACCAACATCTTTCGCCTCTTATTCTGCATTGCGCCCATTGGCATCTTTTGGTATTGTGGCGCGGGCTTCTGGGCTATGGGAATTCGTGCGGTAATCCACATGGACGTACCAAATAGGTTGCTGCTCGGGCCCATGATTTTCGCCCCACTCTCAGGAATGATCTTTCTGAACCTCGAGTCGACAAGGAAACACCTTCGAGGGAACAAATGAAGGCAGCAAGGACCGACGAGGGCCTGCACAACATCGGCTTCGCCGGTCGCGCGCAAGCGCGGAACCCAACGTGGGGCTGGCCTCAGCGGCACGCGCATAGCGCGCGCCGTCGAGCCCAGCGTTCGGCCGCACAAATGAGGCAGCCAAAAAGTTCATGAGAAGATTTCGCGTTGTGGGGCTCTTCTTGGCGGTTTTGGTCCCGTTACTGATTTTCTTGACATACAAAGGAGCGCCAGTCGCTATTGACCATCGCAATCCCAAGTCGGTGCTTCGCGGCTATTTTGACGCATGGGGACGTAATGATTGGAAGCGTCAGGCTTCATTGATGGACGCGAAATACAGCAACATGGTCGAGGAACCCGTATATATCCTCCATCCTCTTTGGATAAGGTGTCTCAGCTCAACAGCCAACGAGACTGAATTCAGTGTCATCTTCTTCATTGATATGGCAGGCCAGGGTTTGAGCATGGAGTCAGGCCTGTATTCATGGACATATACTCTGACCTGGGACAAGAATAAGGAATCCTGGCTAATCACGAGCTATGGCATGGGTTGAGCCAGTTCCAGCAAAGGAACGTCGGCCGAACATCGGCTTCGCCGGCCGCGCGCAAATGCGCGGAATGCCAACGTGCGGCCTGGCTCTGCGGCACGCGCATCGCGCGCGCCGCAAACCCCAACGTTATGCGCCGAGATAGTTTCTTTCAAGACAACAGGTGATGAATGGCAAGCCGACACATTGATCTGGCCCGACTGGGCTGGAATGAGTGGTTCAAAAAAAGGGCGAAATGCGAGCCTGCGGATACTATCGCTCGGGTTGCTGCGGTCGATCGCGACTTGTTGTTGCTCATGAATCAAACCGGGGCCTTCCGGGCAAAATTGGCAGGCAGTTATCTATACCGACACCACCTGTCGCAGGAACTCCCGTGTGTCGGTGACTGGGTGTGTGTAGAAAAACACCCGGCTGACGATTTCGGGTTGGTCCATATGCTCCTGGAGCGAAGGACTGCTCTGCGCAGAAAGTCAGCGGGAGCCTCAGTCGGATATCAGATGATCGCGGCTAACATAGATCACGTGATCATCGTTCAGTCATGCCACTATGACTTCAACCTCAAGCGACTAGAGCGCTATCTCGTCATGGTGAGAGATGGCGGGGCAGATCCCTATGTCCTACTCACCAAAACGGACTTGGTCGAGCCCCAAGTCCTAGCATCCCAGCTAGCGGAGCTCCGCGCCGCGGGTGTCACGGCGCCGGCGCTGACCCTGAGCAACGTCACGCGAGAGGGCATTGACGAGCTCAAACGGACGCTGCTCCCCTCGAAGACGTATTGCTTTGTCGGATCATCCGGGGTCGGCAAGAGCACTCTCATCAACCGACTCATCGGCCAAGAAAAGCTCCAGACAAAAGGCGTCAGCGGAACGGGCGAGGGAAGGCATACCACCGTCCGCCGGGAATTGATCATCCTCGAGAGTGGCGCCATGGTCATCGACAACCCCGGCATGCGTGAGTTCGGGATCCTGGGGGCCGAAAGCGGGATAGACGGCAGCTTCCCCGACATCATCGGGTTCGCCTCTGGTTGCCGCTACAGGAATTGCAGTCATACAGGCGAGCCCGGCTGCGCTGTACTTGAAGCGATAGATTCAGGCGCTCTTAGCCAAGAGCACTATGACAATTACATCAAGCTCAGGGAAGAGTCCGAGTTCCATCAAATGTCATATGTCGAGAAGAGAAGGAAAGATCGTGACTTTGGAAGATACATCAAGTCCGCCAAGAAGGATCTCAAAAATCAGTAGGACACTTGCGCCGCGCATCAACATTCGCATGGGCCGCCCGTTTCTAAAAAACGGAAAGACGCCAGCCAGACAGCATCTGCCGTCCAGACACTCCGTGTCTGGACGGTTGCGCCCCAGACCTGCTGCGCATGTCCGGGGCGCTCGGAGAAAGGAGCTTACGCCTTCCTGACCAGCCGGCGCTCCTCATCGACCAGGAGCCGGACCGTCCTGCCGCCCGGCACAGCCGGCCCATAGCCCTGCGCGAGTTCATCGGAAGTCAGCCGCTGGCTTTCGTGAAGAGGGAACAGCCCCCATTGCCAGGCGGCTTCGACGCCGTGCGGCATCCCGTCCGAGCCGAGCAGGAGGTCGCGCCCAGGGACGAACCCCATGCGGTCTATGAGCATGCGGAAGGGATTGAGACTGCGCAAAAGCGCGGGCGGCAGGCGGTCCGCGTAGTCCCGGCTCTCCACGCTGAAGTTCGGCTGCATGCACAGCGCCAACCCGAGCTCCTTGGCCCTGCGGGCCTGAGCTTCGATGATGAACTGCACATGCTCCAGCCGCACGGACGGCAAGCGCAGGCCGTCCCGGTCGAGCCGCTCCAAGGCGGCGAGCGCCTGCTCGATGGCCCGTCCGCCGATGGCGTGGATGGCGACCGGCTTGCCCAAGCGCGCGAGGCCGGCCAGCCGCTCCTGGAGCGCCTCGTCGGAATGAAGCAGCGTCCCGAGCCCCCCCTGCAAGTAGGGCTCGCTGAGCGCCGCGGTATGCAGCGCCAAGGCGCCGTCCAAGAAGAGCTTGAAGCCTGCCACGGCCTGCCGGGCCCGCGGGCTGAAGCCCTGGAACGCGCCCGGATCGGCCCAGCAAGGCAGGTCCTTGCCCCAGGGGGAGGCCCGGATGACGTCCAGGGAGCGCTCATCGAGGATGAGCATGTCCTCGGCCAGACCCACGCCCAGGCCGGCGAGGCGCTCCATGAAGGCGGCCAGCTTCTCCGGGTCGAGCCCGGCCAGGCGGCCGTAAAGGGAGAGGACCGCGGCCAGGTTGAGCTCGCACCACCGCGGGTCCGCATGCCTCTCCACAAGCTCCGGGTCGCTCCGCCGCAGGCGGTCTTTCGCCCGGTCGGAAAGGAGCATGCCGTGCAGGCTGTAGTTGACGATCACGACTGGCGGCAGGGAGGCGAGCTCCTCGGGGGTGAAGGTCACGCGGGCGCTGTACCAGCCGACCACGATCGAGAGCCCATCCCGCGGCAGGCCGCGCAGCAGGAGCAAGGCCTCGTCCTGCGGCAGGCCGAGGATGCTGGGACAGTCACCCAGCGCCGCGTAGATGGAGACATGGGAATGGCGGTCGCGCAGCGGGGGCAGTGAGAGGGTTCGGCTCACGACTGCAATCATACCAAGATAGCGCGCGGTCCATTTGTTAGAATAACGCTCGATGACTCAGGCCGCCAAGATCCTGGAGCTGGGCTGCGGCGCCAACAAGACGCCCGGCGCCGTGGGCGTAGACCGCGTGGCCGGCCCGGGCGTGGACGTGGTCCACGATCTCAGGCGCCTGCCCTGGCCCTTCCCGGACAGCTCATTCGACGAGCTCCGGCTCTCCCACGTCCTAGAGCACCTCGACGATGTCCTGGGCGCCATGGAGGAGATCCACCGCATCGCCCGCCCGGACGCCCAGGTCCTCATCTGGACCCCCCATTACTCGTCCATGAACTCCTGGACCGACCCCACGCACTGCGTGCACATGGGCCTTCATCCCATGGACCTGTTCACCAAGGACGCGCGCTACGATTACACGAGCGCGCGCTTCGCCGTCCTGGAGAAACGCATCACCTTCGGCCTGGGGCTGCTGTGCCTGCCCGGCAAGCTCATCAACGCCTGGTCCCCGGACGCCTTCGAGAAGTACTTCGCCTTCATGTTCCCGGCCCGGGACCTGTTCTTCCGGCTGCAGGTCCTCAAGTAGCCCGGCTCATCGGGAATAGAGCTTCTCGTAGCTCTCGGCGACCCGCTCCAATGAGAAGTCCCGGGCCGCTTTCTCCCGGGCGGCCGCGCCCAGGCGTCCCGCCAGGCCCGGCTCGGCGAGGAACCTCCCGAGCTTGTCGGCCAGCTCGTCAGCGTCCTGGGGAGCGAAGAGCAGCCCGGTCTTGCCTTCCTCGACCGCCTCGGCCGTCCCCCCCACCCGGCTGCCCAGCACGGCCAGCCCCGAGGCCATGGCCTCCAGGAGGGCGTTGGAAAGCCCCTCGGAGACGGAGGGGAGGACGAAGACGTCCGCGGCCGCGTAAGCCTCCGCGATCCGCTCCATGGAGGCAAGCACGAAGATGCGCCCCGCCAGCGGGCTGGCCCGCGCGAGCGTCCGAAGCTCTTCGCCTTCGAGCCCGTCTCCCACCAGCGCCGCGAAGCCCGGCCGGTCCGCCGCGGCTCGGCACCAAGCCGACAGGAACCGGCCCAACTGCTTCTCCGGCGCGAGCCTGCCCACATAGAGGAAGCCCAGGCCTTCGGGCCAGCCCAGCTTGCGCCGCAGAGCCCGCTTCTCATCGGCCGAGACCGGACGGTAGCGGGCCGTGTCCACGCCGTTGGGCTGGACCTGGACCGGCACCGGCCCGAGGAACTGCGCGCATTCCTGGGCCAAGCCCTCGGTCACAGCCGCGAACTGCGGCTTGAGCCAGGAGAGCAGGCGCAGCTTCAAGCGCCCCCCGACCGTCCTGTCCGAGGTGGCGAGCTCGCCGATGCCGCGGCCGCCGCCGAGCTTGATGATGACGCGCTTGCCCAAAAGACGGCCGGCCAACGCCGCGGGCAGAGCCGGGGAGCCGGCGAGGTGGACGTGCACGGCGGAATACTCGCGGGCCCCGGTCCAGAGCCGGAGCCAGAGGGACGCCATGAAGGTCAGCGCGTTGAGGAAGCCTCCCCCGGCGCACCAGAGGCGCTCCACCGGGACGCCACGGACCTCCTCGTAGGCGGCCAGGCCGGGCAGCCGCCGGGTCAGGACCCGGACCCGGACGCCGCGAGCGAGCAAGGCGACCGAGAGCTCCAGGGCCTGCTTCTCCGCCCCCCCCACATAGGGATGGAAGCCGGCGCTGATCATCCAGACCGACAGACCGGGCAGGGTGGCCACAGCCTCAGCTCAGTTGGGCCGGAAGAACTCGGCCGCCACGCGGTCCCACTGGGTGTCGCCAAGCTGCGCCAGCTCGCCGACATGGAGGGCCCCATCCTGATATTCGTCAGTGCCGCCCTGCGGAGCCAATTCTCCCATGAGCTTGCGGAACCGCTCCAGGTCGTCCTGGTACAAGGCCACGGCCGACTTGCCGATGCGGAGCTCGGGCACTTCGACGTCGAGGTTGTCGGCGTCGATGACGCAGATCCAGTTGCGCTGGTAGGGCGTCAGGTCGAGCGCCTCGCAGTCCTCGCTCAGAGCCGGGTTGACCTTGACCACCTGCCCGCTGACCGGGGCGTAGAACTGTGCCCGGCGGCCTTTCTGGCGGAGGCTGAACAGCGGCTGGCCGGCTTTGACCGTCATGCCCACGTTGGGGAACTCGATGGAGTCCACCGGGCCGATGAGCTTCTTGGCGAAATCGTCCAGGCCGACCTTCACGGAGCCGTCCTGAGCCATGCTGGCCCAGCAATGGCCGCGGGAGATCAGCACCCCGCCCGGGATGGAGAACTCGCCGGCGCGGGCGCGCTGAGGCTCGGGCAGGTGGGTGATGTGGACCTGCGGCTGCAGCTGCTTGGCCAAGCGGTCCTGCCTCCGGATCAGGACCTTCTTCACGAAAGCCCGCAGCTCGTCCTCGGTGAAGGGCTTCTGCACATAATCCAGCGCGCCGTGCTTCATGCACTCCACCGCGGACTCCACGGTGGCGTAGCCGGTGATGATGACGACGTCGATGTCCGGGCGCATGTGCTTTACGGACTTGACGACCTCGACCCCGTCCAGCGCCGGCATGCGCAGGTCGGTGAAGACGAAATCGTAATGGTGGGTGCGGATGAGCCCCAGCGCCTCCTGGCCGGTCTCCACCGTGTCGACGCAGTAGCCGTCCAGCACCAGGATCTTGCGGAAGCTGTCCAGGATCACGGTCTCATCGTCCACGCAGAGGATGCGCGCCGCTGGGTCGGCGACCTCGGCGCGCTTGAGGGTCTTGGCCTCCCTCTGAAAATCGAGCTTGAGGCTCACGGCCAGGGCCGCCTCGCGCTCGCGCCGGATGCGCTGGTCGCGCAGCCTCTGGGCGGCCGACCGCACCGCCAGGTCGGCGAGCACGAACAGGATGACGGAAAGGAACAGGAACACGATCACCATGATGGGTCTCCTTCGGCATCGGGTCTGGTCATAGTCGCTCCGGACTGCACGAGCTCAGGCTCTTGAGGTCGTACTCCAGGTCCGCGGGCAGGACGCGGTAGAGCCAGCCCGCGAAGTACGGGTCCTTCTCCACCGCCGCAGGGTCCGCGGCCAGACGCTCGTTGCGCTCCACGACCCTGCCGCTGGCCGGGCAGAGCAGGCCGTGGCGCGCGCCGCCCTCGGAGACGAACGCGGCGCAGGGGGCGCCCTGGATGACTTCGCCGCCGGCCGGCGCCAGCTCCACCGCGCTCACTCCCTCCAGGGTCTTCAAGAAAGCATCTCCCGCGCCTATCAGGACGCTGCCCTCCGGCTCGGTCTTGAGCCAGCTGATGGTGCCCAGGCGGAAATATCCCGACGGGCACGGCGCCCAGCCCGTTTTTTGAAGCTTACTATATTTCAGTCCGCGCCGGACCACCGACGTCAGCTCGTCTTCGGTGAAAGGCTTGGGAAGGAAGTCGATGGCGCCCGCCGCCAGGGAGCGCACGGCGTTGTCCACCGTGGAATACCCCGTGACCATGACCACGGGGGTGCGCAGCCCCCGCCGCGCCGCTTCGGCGAGGAAGGCGAACCCGTCGAGGTCCGCCATCATGATGTCGCAGACGACGAGGCGGTAGGAGCGCTGCCGCAGGCGCTCCAGGCCCGCCGCCCCGCGGGCCGCGACGTCCACGGTCAGACCCTCGGCCGCGCAGATCTTGGCGACCGCCTGTCCGACCACGGGCTCGTCGTCGACGACCAGCACGTCGCGCTCCCGGCTCATGGCTTGACCGGGATGCGCAGCACGAAGGTGGTCCCGGCGCCGGGAGCGCTCTCCACGGCGATGGTCCCGTTGTGGTTGTCCATGATGCCCCAGACCACCGCCAGGCCCAGCCCGGTGCCCTTCTGCCCTTTGGTCGAATAGAAGGGCTCGAAGATCTTCTCCCGCACCTCCTGGGGCATGCCGCAGCCGTCGTCGCGGACCTTGAGCTCCACGAACTCCTTGCGGTCCATGCCGTCGACCTCCTCCCAGCGCTGCCAGCCGCAGCCCGGCCGCGTGCAGCCTTCCACGAGGCCCCGGGCCGGGACCTCGAAAACGTAGACCGCGGACCCGCACTCGGGGCAGACCTTCTTGTCGACGAGCAAAGAGACCGAGCACTCCGGGCACACGAACCGGGCCCCTGGGGCTCCGGCGGCGGCGACGGCGTGATGGTGCCCGCCCATGCCGTACATCGGGTTGAGGTAGAGGAACCCCTCGGCCTTATCGGAACGCACCCGGATGCGCACCGTGGGCCTGCCGTCGATGCGGACCTCCTCGTCCATGAGGCTGTGCCGCTTGGGGCAGACCGCCTTCTTGATCTGGGTGATGCCGATGGGGGAGAGGCTGAGCGCGGAGGAGGAGACGGTGATGGTCCCGCCCTTCGGCCCGATGGCGTCCGCGGCGTTGACGAAGAGGTTGATGAAGACCTGCTGCATCTGGTTGGCGTCCACGGTCACCTTGGGCATGTCCGGCGCCAGCGACAAGACGAGCCGGACGGCGTTGAGCGCGAGCTGGCTCTCGATGACCGTGGCGGCGCGCCCCACGATCTCGTTGATGTCGGCCTCCCCCTTCTTGGGGACCGACTGCCGCGCGAAATCCAGGAGGCTCTTGACGATCTCCCGGCTGCGGATGGTCTCGCGCACGATGACCTTAAGGTCCTCCTGCAGTTCCGGCTGGTCCTTGGTGCGCTTGAGCAGGAAGCTGCTGTAGGTGAGCACGCCGGTGAGCGGGTTGTTGATCTCGTGAGCGACGCCGGCCGCCAGGCGCCCCAGCGAGGCCAGCTTGTCGGACTGGAAGAGCTGCAGGCGCGCCTCGGAGAGCTTGCGGGTCATGTTGTTGAAGGACTGCGCCAGCAGGCCCAGCTCGTCGTCGCCGCGCTCCCGGATGGAGCATTCCAGGTCCCCGCCCGCCACGCGCCGGGTCGCCTCCACGAGCTCGCGGACCGGGGCGTCGACCCAGCGCCTGACCAGGAGCCCGACGATGAGACTCAGCGCCAGGATGGCGCCGACCGCGAAGACCAGGATGCCGAGCTGGCCGCGCCGGATGTCCCGGTCGACCGCGGCCAAAGACATGGAGACGTCGAGCACTCCCAGGACGACCTGCGCGCGGGGGTGGGCGTGGCAGGCCGCGGTCCAGCACGAGGGGGCGTTGTAGATGGGGTTGATGATGCCCAGCGTGCGCGCGCTGTCGGGGCGCAGCCGGAACACCCGGGTGCGCTCCTTCATGTCCAGGCGCTCGAGCGGCCGGTCCGCGGAATGGCAACGGTAGCAGCTCTCCGCCTTCTTGTCCACCATCTTGCCGATCTCGGCGCGGTCGGAGGAGTAGATGATCTCCCCGGCCTTGTTCATCACGCGGATGCGCTGGATGCTCTCCTGGCTCCCCAGCCTGCGGATGGTGTCGTAGATGCGGTCGCGCTGATTGAAGCGCATGTCGTACTCGGTGCTGGACTTGACCGCCTCGCTGAGCTGGTTGGCGTGGCGCTCCACCTCGGCCAGCAGGCTGCTGCTGTGGGCGCGGCTGTTGAACTCGGCGAATATGCCGATGGTCACCAGCGCCGTGGCGCAGACGGCCAGAGTCAGCTTGAGGCCGATCTTCTCCCGGATCATGGCTGGTCCTGGTGGCAATGAGAGCACTGGGCGTCGGCGTGGCAGGAGAAGCACGGCTTGTGCAGGGTCTCCATCGAGCGCTTCGGCTTCTTGGGCTGGGCCGCGGCTCCCGGCGGGCGCGGCTTGGGCTCGTGGCAGCCGGCGCAGGTCTGGTTCTGATGGCAGGCCGTGCACTCCAGGCCGAACTGCTTGACATGCGCTTCGTGCCGGAAGGTCACGAACCGGCCCTTCTGGGAGGAGGTCTCGTAGACGATGGGAGCCGGGAGCTTGGCTTGGGGGAAGCCCTTGGGCGCGCCGCCGGCTCCGGGGCCGGCCTTGCGGGCATGGCATGAGCCGCAATCGGATTCGTGGCTCCACTGCAGGTGGCAATCGACGCATTGCCGGTGGCGGGCCCCCTTGAGGTCGGGCTTGGTCAGGTCCGTACGGCGGCGCGAGGACGAGTGGCATTCGCCGCACTTGAAGATGGGGCGCGACTGGTTGTAATGATGGCAACCGTAGCAGCCGTCGCCCATCTCCGCCAGCTTCGCGTGCGCCTTATGAGGGAAACGGACCGGCCCGTAGGTGTCGGAGAGCTCGCCCATCGTGATCGTGCGGGGAGCCTGCGAGAGGGGATGGCGCCCCCAGATCTTCTCGCGGGGGCAGCTGACCAGCGCCGGGCTCTCTCGGGTCGGCTTGTCGCTGGTGTGGCAGGTCCGGCAGTCGGCCGCGCCCCAGGCGCCCGTCAGCGCGGCCAGCCCCAGCGCCAGGAGCATCTTCATGGGTTCATCCGTGCACCGTGTACTTGGCCTTGGGCGAGAGGGTCCGGTCGGGCAGGCTGATGACCGGGAAGAGCAGCACCGCGGCGCGGTAGAGAAGGACGAGCAGGCTGATGAAGCCAACGGTCACGCAGACCTCGCCGAAAGCCGGGTGGTAGGGCCGCAGCGAATACGGCGGCGTGTAGGCGATGAGGAAGTTGTCCACCCGGTTGACCGCCACCCCGGCCACGACCAGGGCCGAGGCCGTGAGGAGCAGGGCCGGGGACTTGAGGACCGCGCGCGACATGAACATGCGCAAAGGGATGACCACGCCGAACAGGACCTCGACCATGAACATGACGCTGGCGGTATTGAATGTCGCCAGGTGGACGAAGGTCTCCCGGACGAACATGTCCCCGATCTTGAAGGCGAGGTAGACGCCCAAGAGCGGCGCGGTCATGCGGCCCAGTCCCGCCAGGACGGACATCTCGGGCTTGAGGCCGAAGGAGCGCGCCGCCAGGAGGGATTCCAGGATCACCATGGGGAAGCCCACCGAGACCGCGGAGAGCAGGAACAGCAGGGGCAGGATCGGGGTCTGCCAGAGGGGATGCATCTTGGGCCCGGCGATGACCATGAGCGTGCCCAAGGAGGACTGGTGCAAGGTGGAGAGCACGACGCCGGCGATGATGAAGACGAACATGGTGCGCGCCAGGCCGCGGTCCAGGGCGGCGAGCAGGCGCTCCGCCAGGGGGTTGAGCCTGGCCAGAGGGCCCGGCAGAGCCACGCGCCCCAGGAAGCGCTCGACCGCCACGGGCAGGAACTCGATGTAGAGGACGTGGATGTAGATGACCACGCAGATGCCGACCTCGAAGAGGGCCGAGGTGCCGTTCCACATGACCAGGGGATGCCAGATGTAGTAGGGACGCCCGATGTCGATGCAGACGCCCAAGGCCACGAAGGTGTAGCCCAGCAGCGCGGTGAGCAGGGCCGGCCGCACCACCGCGTGGTACTGCTCCCGGTGCATCACGTGGCCGAGCGCCGCCGTGGTGAAGCCTCCCGCGGCCAGGGCCACGCCCGCGGCCACGTCGATGCCGATCCAGATGCCCCAGGGGTACTGGTTGCTCAGGTTCGTGACGGCTCCGATGCCGAAGAGCAAGCGGCCGGCCAGGAAGACCAGTCCGTTGAGGGCCAGAAGGATGAGCACTCCCACGCCGGGAGTCAGGAAGCGCCGGGGCAAGGGCGTGGGCCTCATGAAGCGGTCCATGCTCAGGCCTCCTCCCCGGACTCCGGGCTGTGCTTGGCGATCCACATGACCGCCCCCAGCAGGGCGTAGAGCGAGACCGGCGGGATGAAGTAGGCGAATATGCCGTGCTGGATGCTCTCCGAGACCCCGGGCGCCGGGCTGCGTCCCAGACGGGGGAACTGGAGGGCGGCGAAGTCGACTCCGGAGAGGTAGAGCCAGTCGGTGCCGCCCACCTCGAACTCCCCGAAGACGTGGCTCACGTAGCGCTCCGGGAAGCGCCGGACCCGGTCTTTGGCGATGCGCACCAGCTCCTCGCGCGGGCCGAAGGTCATGACCTCCATCGGGCAGATCTCCACGCAGGCCGGGATCCTCCCGGCCTTGCGCCGCTCGAAGCAGAAGTCGCACTTCATGATCCGGGGCTGGAGCGCCTTGTGATATTCGAAGGCCGGGATCTGGAAGGGGCAGGCGATCATGCAGTAGCGGCAGCCGATGCACTTGTCCGTGTCCCAGACCACCGCGCCGTTCTCAGCCTTGGTGAGCGCGCCTACGATGCAGGCCGAGACGCAGGCCGGCTGGGCGCAGTGCATGCACTGGACCTTCACGGTGACGGGGAGTCCGGGCTTGCGGGGGTTCTCGTAGCGGTTGACCACGGTCAGGGCCGTGTCGTCGGGGCGGCGCATCCGGGCGAAGACCGAGCGGTCCTCATAGGCTTCCTGAGGAGGGGTGGCCAGGCCGTGGGCCTGCTTGCAGGCGTATTCGCAGTTGCGGCAGCCGATGCAGACGGTGGTGTCCACGAGCACGCCGCTGCGCTCGGGCGCCGGCGACCGGCCGCCCGAGGCCTGGGCGGCGGAGGGAGTCAGCCCGGCGCCCAGGACCGCGGCGCCCGCCAGGAACTCCCGCCGGGTGAGGTTCGCCACGCCTATTTCCCTGCTCCCGGGTAGCGCGGCGGCACGCGCAGGCCGCGCGCCGCGAGCATGGAGGCCAGGCGGCCGGGGTCGTCCGTGATGATGCCGTCCACGCCCCAGGACAGGAGCTTGGCGACGAGGCCGGCATCGAATGTGGTCCCGAGCTTCTCGGGCCAGCTCCACACGACGACCTTGAGGCCCAGGCGGTGGGCCTCGGCGAGCGCCGCCTGGGTCAGCTCGGCGTCCTCGGGCTCCCAGGCGAAGCCGCCCAGGGCCTTGACCATCCTGGGGATGGAGCCGCCGTAGTCCTTGACGAGCGCGCCCCCGGTCCAGAGTCCCGCGGCCTTGGGGTCCTCGCCGTAGAAGCTGTCCGGCCCGCCGGGCTCGTTGTCCCGAGAGGTCAGGTAGGCGGTCTTGACGTTCCGGTCCAGCCGCCGCAGCTCGGAGAGGCAGCGCCAATCGAAGGCCTGGATCTCGGCGCGGCCGATGATGCCTTCCTCCTTGAGGATCCGGTGGAGGGCCTGGGCGAAAGCCTTGGGGTCCGGGCTGCGCTCCGGCTGGGCCGGGTCGGTCTTCATCTCGATCTGGAAGCCCATCTTATGCCGGGCGGCCTTCTCGACATAGCGCGCGACTTCGCGCAAAGTGGGCATGTGCGTGCCGTCCACCGGGACTTGGTCAGGGAAGAACTTGGCGTAAGCGCTCTCCGGGTTCAAGCGGCCCACGTCGAAGCTCTGGAGCTCGCGGAGCGTGAGGTCCTTGGCCGCGGGGCCCTTGGTGATGTAGCGCCCGGCGCTGTCGCGGGCGAGGTTCGGGCTGACCAGGAGGTCGTGGGAGACCAGCACTTCGCCGTCCTTGGTGAGCACGACGTCCATGTCCACCCAGTCCGCGCCGATGCTCAGAGCGGCCCGATAGGCGGGCAGGGTGTTCTCCGGGGCGAAGGAGCGGCCGCCGCGGTGGGCGTAGACCTGCACGGAGCCGGCGGGCGCGGCGGGCGCGGCCAGGACGAACGCCGAGAGCAGGGTCGTGAGTTGGGTCATGTCGCCTCAGCGCCCCGGGGCGCTGTCCCCATTGTACTATCTTTGCGGAATGCGACAGGCATGACGGCGGTCATGGGTTGCACCCACTGAAAGCAGGTAGGCTGGCGAAATGCCGTACCGGCCCTGGCGGCGCAGAGCGCCGCCAGGCGCGCGCCCCGCTATTCCTCTGGGGCGCGCAACCTCATGAAAGCACATTGTCCCGGAATCGTACATGCCTGTCCGTGATGGCTGGCCGCAAGCAGAAGACCGATATGGCGCGGTCCGCTTGCGCACCAGCCTCCGGATGGGGTCACAGCCCTCTATTGAGGTTGCGCGCGTGAGAGGAAAGGACGCGCGCGGGTTCCGGCGCCGGGCGCCGGAACCTCCATTGTGATGGGCTTTCTGGATGACTGCAAAAGACGGCGCCTGCGGTATCGGAAGTTCCACCGGTGCCGGCCGGACGGATCTCCTTACGGCCGGCGACTTCGCGAGATAAAAGTATTTATGCCACCAGCGCTTTTTGATATTTCACCGCCAGCGCTGGAGGTAATGTGACGAAAAATACATGCGCCGCCAACACTTTCTTGTTCAGAAGTCGCCGCGCTTGGCGCGACTCGACGGTCGGTGAAAATCACCTACTTATCTTGGGTGCGCCCGCGGTCATGGCTTCGGGATAGGCCTCGGGCGAGACTCAGAGCTTCTGCCGCAGCAAAGCGTCCATATCGAAGCTCGCGGCATCCGCCGCGCGGGGCGCCACCCCGAGACGTTCTCTGAGATAATCCAGAGCCTGTCGCGCGCGCCGGATATGGTAGCGTTCGGACGCCTCCTGCAGCATGGGCGCCGCGAGAAGCGGCATCCGGGCCTGGAGATATCTGAGCCCGGTCATCTCCAGGAGCTCCTCATGACGCATGCCGGTATCCCGGGGCAGGTCCGCCGCGTAAGGGGAGATCTGCGGAGCCGGGACCTCGCGAGGCGACACGGCCGACGGCTCGCGATGCTGCAGGACTTCGTCGATCGCGCGGCTCCAGAGGAAGGCCAGGGTCCAATTCCCCTCCATGGAAAGATGTATCCCGTCCACGATGAAAGGGAACGACAGGACGCCCCGCGGCGAGGCCCGGACGATGAAGTCCCGCAGTCCGACGACGTGCCCGCCGAAACGGCGCGCGGACCGTTTCCAGCATTCGCCGCGTTCGATGATCCGGTCGTCGCCCCTCACCAAGGATCGCGCCAGCGAATCGGGATCGCAGCCCTTGGTGAGCCGGCAGACCAGCAGCCGGCGATAGTCGCCGTCGCAGGCGTCCAGGAAGGAGCCCAGCGATCCGTCCCCCGCCTCGCGCCTGCGCGTGTACTCCAGAGACGTCACGGTGCTCTGGACGGGCGTGGTCACCACGGTCTCAGCGCCCATCTGCCGGGCCGTCTGAACCAGCAGATCCGTCCAGGCTTGGAAAGCGAGGTCCGCGTCGCACCGGTCGTGCCCCGGGAACTGAGGGCCGCCCCGTTGACGGAGCAGCGAGATCAGGAGGTCGGGCCCCCGCGCCCTCACGGTCCAGAGCAGATGGGAACGCTCCACGAGCCGCCGCCAAAGGCCATGCGCCTTCGGCCGGCTCAAGGGCAGGCACGCCTCGGAGTCCGTGTCGAAGCGGTCGTTCACCCCTTGATAGAAGATGATGAGGTCCGGCTGGTATCGTCTTATGGCGAGCAGGTAGTAGTAGGCATCCATGGCCATCGAGCCGGCGCGCCCCATGTTGACGACCGTGATGGGCCGGTCCGGCAGCCTGGCGCGCAGGAAGTCGCGGAGCATGGTGGGCGCGCTGCCGAAAGGCCCCCAAGGACTGCCCTGGACACTCGACTCTCCGAAGACGAACACGCGCAGCTCTCCCTTCCGGCGCCGCCGGCCCAGGGGCGCGCCCGGGCGGTGGTCCGATATCCCGTGGTCGCTGATGCGGTAGTTCACCAGCGGCAGCCGACTGACGTAGACGCCTTCTTTCAACAGCACCGGCGCCGGCACCGGGAGGAAGAGCCGAGTCAGGAGTTCGAGGGCCGAGACCGTCAAGACGAAGCTGGCCGCCGATAGCGCCACCCGCGGCAGCAGGAAGCGCAGGGCCTTGCGCATGCCTACCCGCGGCGCCTGCGCGCCAGCACCCCGGGCTTGGGGACCAATCCGTGGGGCAGGACCTTGAGCACGTCGAAGCCCGCCTCTTCGCACCAGGCGGCCAGCTCCTCCTTGGTGTGGTGGGACTGGAACGGCGGAGAGAGCCAATCGAAGTTCTCGATGAGCCGGACCCGGTAGCTCGGGTGCACGGAGAAGGTCAGGTACTTCACCAGGGGCAGGGCTCCCAGCGCGGCCAGCGGGGAGCACAGCAGGTAGACCAAAGCCAGCGGCAGGCGCGTCGTGAACACGCGCAGGCAGTCGCTGAGCAGATGCCTCGCCCCCACCACGAACCAGGCCAGACGCCGGTGCTCCTCCACCCAGGCCCGCTCCGGCCGCAGAGGATTCGTCGCGAAATCCTCGAAGCTCCCGGCCTTGCCGTAGAGCCACACGCTCAGAAGCCCCCCCGGCTTGACCAGCCTGGCCACGGCCAGGAACGCCTCATGCGCATCCTTGGTGTGATGCAGGACCCCGTGGCTGTAGACGAGATCGAAGAACCCGGCCCGGAACGGCGGCTTGAGCAGGTCGCCCTGCACCACGTGCAGGCGCTCCTCCTCGCGAGCGAAGGGCGCCAGCCTGGCCAGGCTCCCGGACAGGTCCACCCCCGCCACCTCCGCGCCCAGAGACAGCGCCACCAAGGTGTAGCGTCCCATGCCGCAGCCCGCGTCGAGCACGGTCTTGCCCTGCAGCTCTGCGGCCTCCAGCTGGCACTCCTCCAGGAACACCGCCTGGTCCTCGGCCAAGGAGCCCGGATAGCGCGACCACTCCCAAGTGAAGCTCCGGCTCGTCGCGGCCACGCGCGCATCGATCTGCTCCTCGAGCAGGAGCCGCGGCACGGACTCGGCGATCGGATACTCGCGGCGGCAGGAGCCGCAGGCCAGGCTGCCCGCCTCGATGTCCGCCTTCGGCTCCGGCATCACGCTCAAGCTCGCGAAGCGCATTGGCGCGCCGCAGCAGGGCGACGCCAGCCAACCCAGCAGACCCATCTTCATGCCTTCATCCTCCGCAGGAAGTCCTTGATCCCGCCCAAAGTGAGCCCCACGCGGTAGAGGAAGACCAGCCCCATGCCCGTCACCAGGACGAACGTGCACATGTGCAGGAACACCGCGTAAGCCAAAGCCTCGGGGGGCGCGGCGCCCAGCTTGACCACGATCGATTTCACCAAAGACTCGAAGGTCCCGATCCCGCCCGGCGCCGCGGGCAAAGCCGCGCCCGCTCCGGCCCAGGAGAGCACGAGGATGGCCCGCGGATAATCGATCCAGCCCTGCAGCCCCAGAGCGAAGGCCCCCAGCCGGAACACCAGCGCATCGACCGACCAAAGCGCCAAGCTCAGGGCCGCCACGGGGATGAGAGCCCGCGGCTGGCGCAGCACCGCCGCGCCCAAGGCCAGGTGCGTCATGATCTCGTGGACCTTGCGCCACGAGCGCAGGCGGCGCTCCACGAACCCCCCCGGCTCCAGGCTGCGCTCCGCCAAGGTGAGGAAGAGCAGGCCGCCGACCACCGCCGCCAGCAGCGCCGCGGCGACTTGACGCAGGTGGGCATCGACGATGCCGGGCTGCAAGGCCGCGGCGGTGACGAAAAGGGTCAGCAGCGCCGCCACGTCCAAGACGCGCTCGACCACCACGCTCGCCAGGACGGTGGCCAGAGGCACACGCAGCCTCTCGGCCGCCAGCACCGCGCGCAGCAGCTCGCCCAGACGGGCGAAGAGCAGATTGTTGACCGCCAAGCCGATGGTGGAAAGCCGGAACAGCTCGCCCAACGGCGCCTTCACGGCCCCCGAGAGCAGGATGCGCCAGCGCAGAGCGCGCAGCCCGATGTCCGCGAACATGATGATGAAGATGATCCCGGGCAGCCAGCGCCAGCGCGCGCCGGCCAGAGCCCGGCCCAGGTCCGCGTACTGCACGTTGCGCAGGGCCAAAGCCAGGAAGAGCCCCGTAAATCCCAAGGCCACCGCCACGGACAGGATCTTGCGGCGGCTCACAGCGCCCCCGCCCGCAGCAGGGCTCCGCAGGAAGCCAACCAGGCGGACCAAGCCAGGAGCCCGATCAGGACGAAAATGGTCCAATGGACCGGCCGAAAATCCAGGCGCAGGTCCACGTCCCGGCCCGCCGCACCCGGCGGCATGCGCACGGCCTGGAAGAAACCCCATGGCTCCAAGACCGCGGGAGCCCCGTCCAGCCAGGCGCGCCAGCCCGGATAGGCCGGGACCGTCGCCACCAGACGCTGCGCACCGGGCGGCGCCCGGCCCGCGATCCGCCAGCGCTCCGGCCTCGGAGACCCGATGTCCAATGACGCCGCCTCCGGCCCCCCCGCGGAGGTGAAGAAAGCCAGCGGCAGAGCGCCGGCATTGGGCACAAGCTCGCCCTCGGCCGTCAGCCGATAGGCGACCCCGGCCAGACGCATCAGCGGCGTGTCGGCGCGGGACAGATAGGAGCGGCTGGCGTCCGCGGCGGGCCTGCCCTCGCTGGCCGCGGCGAAGGCGGGGAAGCCCCCCAGGTAGAACGCGTCGTAGCCGTTGACGTTCATGGCCCGGTAGAGCATGGTCTTGTCCGCGCTGGCCAAGGCCGGGTCGCTGAGGATGCGCAAAGGCCGTCCGCCCGCGGCCCGGGCCAAAGCGGAGTTGACGGAGAGATAGCGGGCGGAGCTCTCCGACTTGACGAAGGGGCTTGCCCACGAGAGCAGCTGCACGAAGGCCGCGGCCAGAATGAAGGCCTTGAGCTCCGGCTTGAGCGAGCTTTCCCAGCGGCGCGCTCCGGCGCCGGCGGCCATGACCAGCCCCCACAGGGACAAGAGGAGGTATCGCGACGGCGTCCTCAGCAGGCCGGCGGGCCCCGCGCTCGCGAGCCGGTAGAGCGGATTGTTCCAGCCCAGGGCCAGGAACACACCCAGCCCGATCAGCACCGCGGCGCGCCAGGCGCGCGCGCGCCACAGCCCGGCCGCGGCGGCCAAAAGCCCGGCCCAGCCGATGAAGACCCCGGAGGACTCGAAGAACACCGACGGAACGTCTCCCCAGGTCCCGTCCAGGGGATTGCCCAGGGCGTTGGGCCAGAGCCAGGTGAGCAGGTCCCGCGGCGAGACCGAATAGGCGGCGAGGAAGGATTGCGGCCAGTTCCGGCGCACGGAGAGGCTCACGAACCGCCAGGTGTCCGGCCATTGCATGATCGCCAGGACCGCCGCGCCCAAGCCCGCGCAGGCGAGCCGGCCCATGAGCCGGCCGCGCTCCTTGCGGCACAACGCCCAGGCCGCCATGCCTGCGGCGTTGGCGAGCAGGAACTGCGGATGCCCGGAAAGGAACTGCAGGGCCCAGGCCGCGGCCAGCAAGCCCGGCCGGCAGGACAGGAATGCCAGCCAGCACCAAGGCACCCAGGCCAAGGCGGCGAGCAAGGTCGGTATGCCTTCGGTCACGCGGTAGAGGACGAAGGGCGAGAAGCAGTAGAGGCCGGCCAAGAAGAGCGCCGCTGCGGAGCTTAGGCCTTCGCGCCGCGCCAGCAGCAGCAGGCCCAGGCCGCCCCAGAGGATGTGCAGGGCGAAATCCCAGGACAAAGCCAAGGCCAGAGGCAGTATCCGGGAGAGCACGCTGAGCGGATAGAAAAGGCCGGCCTGGGAATTCGCCGAGAGCGGGCCGCCGCAGAAGATGTAGGGGTTCCAGAACGGCAGACGGCCCTCTTGCAGGGCGCCGCTGACCAAGGCGCGCAGGGGATGATGATAGGCGTAAAGGTCGCCGAACCCGGCCAGGGCCGCCGTCGGCGAGAAGACCGCCGGAGCGAGCAGCGCCAGGACCAGGCCGGAAAAAAGCGCGAATGCGCCGGAGTCTTTGGCCCTCATAGCGGTCAGCGGGAGGCGAAGCCTGCCCGCGCTCGCCGAAGGGCGAGATTATACCAATATAGCCCGAACGCCGACAGGAATACCGCGGTCAGGAGCAGGCCCGCGCGCCAGGAGGCCGGATCGTAGAAGAACCGCAGGCGCCAAGGCCCTTGCGGCACTCGGACCTTCTGGAACGCGCCCCAGGCGGGCAGGACCTCCACGAGGCGCGCGGCCCCGCCAGCCTCCAGCATCGTTTTCCAGCCGGGATAGCGGGGCTCGGCCACGAAGGCCCAGCCGGCCTGGGTCCCGGCTACCTCGAATCGGTCGTCCCGCGGCCACGACTCGGGCAGGGGTTCGGCCGCGGCCGGCAGCGGCGCGCCGGGAAGCTCCGCGGACAAAGCCTCGCCGGCGCGCTCATCGAGGGCCCAGGCCAGACCGGTCTTGCCGGCCGCGCGATAGGCGTGCCAGAGGACCTCTCCGGCCGGCTGCAGCAGGGGAGTCGCGGGCACCGGGTCGCGCGTGAGCAAGATGCCGATCCCGGCTCCGGGCAGCAGACGCGCGGCGGCCGCGGCCGAGGGCTGGCGGTAAAGCAGGTCCATGAGGTCGTATGTGGTCCTGGGCACCAGCGGCTCCCCGAAGTTGCCCGCCGCGCGCAGCCGGTACGGATCGTTGGTGAGGCCGTAGAGGCGCCATTTCCAATCCCTGACGCCGAAGCCGCTGTGGCTTTCCAGCGCCTGGGGCGAGAGGAGATAGCGCCGGCCGCCGCTGTGTTCCTGCAGCCAAGGCGGCAAGGGCCCGGCGTCGGTGAAGAGCCCGCGCGGAGCCAGGGGGGCTTGGCCCACGCCGTAGCAGAGGAGCTCGCCGGCCAAGAGCAGGACCAGCGGCGCCCGCCAGGAAGGCCGCAGCCTCTGCGCGCCCGCCGCCGCGAGCAGAGCCACGATGGGCCAACCCAGATAGGCCAGGTTGCCGGGGTAGCGGACGAAGCGCAGAGGAGCGAGATGCTGCCAGGCCGCGCGGGAGACCGCCGTCGCATCGCCCAGGATCAGGAACAACACCGTGCCGAGCAGCGCCGCCAAGCCCGCGGCCCGCCTGCGGCCCAGGCTCCAGAGGCCCCAGGCCGCCAGGAGGACGCCGGTGAAGCCCGCGTAGCTGGATCTGGTCCAATTGACCGCCGGATTGAAGCCGGGGCTGAGCAGGGGGCTGACCCAAAGGGTCAGGTCGCGCCCGGAGTAGCCGAAAAGGAGAGTCTCCTCGATCCCCATGCCGCCGCTGCGCCGGGAGAGTCCGAGGAGTTCCGCTCCGGGCAGGAGCTGGCAGGCGGCCAGGCCCGCGGCCAAGGCCCCGGCCGCCAGCCAGCCTCGGCCCCAGGACCATGCCGGCTTGGCCAGGACCGCGCTCACCGCCCAGGCCAGCAGCGAGCCGCCGACCAAGAAGGGTGGATAGCCGGCCAGGAAAGCGGCGGCCAAGGTCAAAGCCAGCAGGGCCGGCCTGCGGAAGAAGAGCAGCAGCGCCGGCAGCAGGCTCAGAACGGCCAGATGATTGAGGAAGGGCATGCGGCTCAGAAGCCCGCCGCCCAGCACGAGGACCGCGGCGCCGGCCAGGGCGGCCGATGAGCGCAGGCGCAGGGAGCGCAGCCAGAGCCACATCAGCCAGCCGGCCAGCCAGTAGTGGAGGCCATGGAAGCAGGCCGTGGCGGTGGCGAAGCCGAAGATCCGGAATGGGACCGTGCCGGGATAGAAGACGGCCCTCTGCATGTTGGCCGCCATGGGCATGCCGAAGTACAGGAAGGGGTCCCACGCCGGCAGCTGTCCCGCCTGCAGGAGCTGCGTCGAGGATTGCTGCCAGGGCAGGTGCAGATAGGTCAGGTCGCCCCAGAACGGCATGAGCCCCCGCGACCAAGCCGGCGCGAAAAGCCCCAGGACCAGCAGAGCCAGCAGGGCGGCGGCCCACGCCTCCAACCTGGGCCTAGCCCGGTCCATTTCCCCTCAGGCTCGGGCACGAGGCCGCGCCGCGCGCATGGGCGGAGCGGGCCCGGTCCTCGCGGCCCAATCGGCGGTAGGTCGTCTCCAGCCAAGACCAGGTGGAGGCCCGGAAGGGATTCTGCGCCGCGGCGCGCTCGAAGTCGGCGGCCGCGGCCTGGAGGCGCGACCCATCGGCGCCCGAGAGCGACGCCTCGATGAACCCGGAGAGCCGCGCGGTCTCCGGGTGGTCGCAACGACGGGCGGAAGCCTCCAGGAGCGCCAGCGCCTCGGTCTTGGAGCCGCCGGAGTTCACCAAGGCCTGGGCCCGGGCCCGGCCGATGTCGGCCTGCCACCTCTGCCAGACCGACTGCCCGGCGCAGAGGCCCGCGGCCAAGGCCAGCGCGCAAGCCGGCAGCCGCCAACGAGCCGGGACCGCGAGCCCTGCCCCGCTCTCGGGCAGACATGAGCCGACGCAGCAGCAGAACAGCCAGAGCACCGCCGGGATGGAGAGGGCATAGTCCCACAAGGACTGGACCAGCAAGGCCAGGGCGGCGACGCGCTTGGCCGGGGGGCCGCGCCGCAGGATCAGCCAGAGCCCGGCCAGCCAGGCCGCCAGGAAGGGGAATCCCTCCTCGGCGGCGGTCTCCAGGAAATGCTGGTGCGCGTAGAGGCTGGCCAGCGGCCGGCTGGGGTCGACGTAGGCCGGCAGGACATAGGCGAAGGTGCCGGGGCCGGAACCCAGCCAGGGCCTGGCCAAGCCCATGCGCGCCGCGGCCGTCCACCAGACCCAGCGGTCGCGCACGCCCGCGGTCCCGAGCTTGGCTGCGGCCAGGGCCAGGCAGAACAGGACCGCGGCCGCTACGGTCCAGACCCTCCCGGGCCGGCGCACCAGCAGCAGCGCCGCGGCCAGCCCCAGCCACGCGCCGACGCTGTGCGCCCAGGTCAGGCACAGCAGGAGCAGAGCCGTCAGGATCCAATCCTTCTGCGTCACGGCCAAGGGCAGGAAGAGCAGTATGGCGCCGGCGAAGACGTTCACATTGAGCAGGCTGGCCGGGGGACGGTCCAGGTGCAGGCCGAAACGCTGGTAGAGGGCGAGCAGGACCAGGGCCCAAGCGACCGCCCGCATCCCAAGGTCCACGAGCCGGCGCTGGTCTCCAGGCATGACCGAGTAGGCCAGCAGCACGCCCAAGGCCGCCAGCCACACGTGCCAGGCGGGGACCGCGTAGGCCGGCAGAGGCCCGGCGTATGCGCAAAGACCGCCCCAGACCGCCAGGCCCAAGGTCCAAGCCAGCAGAGGCCGGGGGGGCAGAGGCAGGCGGCCGCGGAGCAGCCGGCCGCAGACCCACAAGACCGCGACGGCGAGGACGGCCAGCAGGAGCAAGGACTGCGCCCAGAGGTCCCAGGCGCCGCTCAGCAGCGGTCCCAGGACGGCCAGCAGTCCCGGGAAGAGGGCCAGCACGCCGCGGTCAGTCCGCCAGGATCTTCGGCGTCACGAAGATCAGCAGCTCCGTGCGCGTGCGCGCCTTGTGCTTGCTGCGGAACAGCCAGCCCAGGATGGGGATGTCCCCGAGGAGCGGGATCTTGCTGATCCGGTCCTCGAGGCGGTCGCTGATGAGGCCGCCGATGACGATGGTCTCGCCGTCGCGGATGAGCACCGTGGTCTGGGCCTGGCGCGAGTCGATGCCGGGCGCCCCACCCGTGGCGGTCGGGGCCGTGGCCGAGGGCTGGCTGACCGTCGGGTTGACCAGGAGCGTGATGCGGCCGTCGGCGTTGATGGTCGGCGTCACCGTGAGCTGGATGCCCACGGAGACGTAGGTGACCTGCGAGGTGACGGCGCCGCCCGCGGTCGAGGCGATGCTGGAGGTCACGTAGGGATACTGGGTCGTGACATTGATGTTGGCGGGCTGGTTGTTGAGGGTCGCGATCTTCGGGTCGGAGAGGACCTTGATCTTGCCCTGGCTGGCGGCCGCGGTCAAGGTCATGTTGAGGATCTGGTTGTTGGTGATGCGCCCCAAAGTCAAGGCGCCCAGCACGTTGGACGCGGGGAGGTTGACCCCCGTACCGCCGCCGACTCCCAACGGGCTGTTGGCGCCGGCGATCTTGGTGGAGTCCATTCCGGCGACGCTGTTGAGGTCGAACGGAGTGGACTTCCCGGTCGCGACGCCGAGGGGAGCTCCGATGGTGGAGACCCCGTTCTTGCCGAACGCCTTGCCCTGGTCGGCGGAGAAATAGTTCCATTGGATGCCGTAGTCCAGGCTGTTGCTCAAAGTGACTTCGATGAGCTTGGCCTCGATGAGGACCTGCTTGGGCCGCACATCGAGCTGGGCGATGAGCCGCTCCTCGGTGGCCATCCCGTCCGGGGACTCGGTCAGGATCAGGGAGTTGGTCTTGAGGTCGGCCGTGGCCGAGCCCTGGCGGCCTTCGGCCGAGCGCACGGCGGTGAGCGCCGGCAGGATCTCGGAGGCCTTGGTGTAGTTGAGCGGGATGATCTTGGTGAGGGTGGTGGCCGTGCTGCGCTCCTTGGCCATCTGCGCCGGGGTCAGCACGCGCACGATGCTGTCGCCCACCTGCATGGTGACCAGGCCGCTCATGGACAGGATGGTCTGCACCGCCTCGTTGAAGGGCACGTCGCTGAGGTGCAGGGTCAGGGGCAGTACGGCCGCCACGTCGCTGCCGAAGATGATATTGACCCGGGCTTTGGCCGCGAGGAGCTTGAAGACGTCCCGGATATCCGTGGCGTCGAAGTCCAAGGTCACCAGATCCCGGGGCAGGCGGCTCATGATGTCGGAACGCCTCACGCGCTTGGCCAACCCCGAGGCGTGGGCCACGGACTCCTCCTCTTCGGGGGCGGCTTTCGCTTCAGACTCCCCCTCCGAGTCCTTCTCAGCCCGGTCCTTCACCAGGACCTTCGGCTTGGCCGCGGCCGCGGGGACGACCGCCGCGGCCTCCACGGCGACCGGAGCCGCCGCAGCCACCGCCGCCGGCGCCTTCGGGTGCTGAGGCTTGCGCGGGGCCGCTGCCTGGGGCGCCGCCGCGGCGGCCGCCTTGGGCGAGACCTCGGCTTGGGCGGCCGGAGTCGCCGGCGCCGGCGGCTGCGCCGCGGCGGATTCCGCCACCAAAGTGACGACCAGAGCGTGATCCGACTGGGTGAGGCGGTAGCCGGCCATCTCGTTGAGGTCCATGACGACGCGCGCGATCATCTTCGGGGAGCGTTGGTACTGGCCCACGCGCACGCGCTTGAGGAACCGCCCCTTGCCGGCGATCTCCGTGGCGCCCACCTGGTCCTCGGCATCGAGGAGCTCCACGACCAGGCGCGGGGGCTTGGCGATGAGGATGCCGTTGTACTGCGCCGGGGCGCTGAGCTTGATGGTCACCGTGTCGTAGCCGACGCTGAGGCCCTCTACGGTGGCCGACGCTTCCGCCGCGAAGCTCCGGACCAGCAGTCCCTCGGGGCACGCCAGGGCGAGGGCCAAGGCCGCGGCCAAAGAGCGCCTCGCGACTGTCTGCACGCAGGACCGCCTCATAATGGAGGGCCGCTTCGTAGTCATTGCATTCTCCCGCTCGCCGTCAATCCTTCTCTTCCTCGCCCAGCCGGAAAACCTGCACGTCGCCTTCCGGGGCGGTCAGGGTCGCCATCTTCTTCTTGAGGTCTATGGTCCCGGTCACGCCCGGTACGGCCTTCTGTTTGGGATCGTAGAGCCGGCCCTGGCGCAGGAGGAAGCCCCCGCCCGCTTCGTTGTCCACGAACAGCGCGAAATCGGTCCCCGCGTCGCGCATGATGCCCCGCAAGTAAAGCTTGTGGATGCTGAAATCCTGCAGCGAGAAGGCCCGCGCGGAGCCGCGGCTGGCGCCCCAGCGCGCGAAAGGGTCGCGCAGGCGCTCCCCCGTGTAGATGCTGCCGACGGTGGCCGCGGTGGACGCCTTGACCTCGACCGGGGCGGCAGCCGCGGGCGCCCCGCCCGCAGGCCCGCTGGCGGCCCGGGCCTCCGGAAGGCCGACTCCGAGGACCAGCGCCGCCGCCGTCAGGATCCAAGCTTTCATCATCCCTCTAATTGTACTGGTAGGAGACCAGCGTGAAGCTCACCCGCATCTCGCCCGTCCCTTCCGTGGGCTCCGGGAACTTGACGTCGTAGACGTTGTAAAGGCGCTGCTCCAGCGCCAGGGCTGCCAGGAATCTGCCGATGTTGTGGAACGTGCCGCGCACCGAGACCGGGAACCGGAACTCGGTGAAGTACTGCTGGGGCTTGCTGGGGCCCGGCGCGAAACTCAGCAGGAAGACCTTGTATTGGGCTCCCACGGAGTCCAGCGTCACCAGGATATCCGTCACCGACTTGGTCTTGGGCAGGCGCTTCTCGGCCTCGATCTTGCGCTCGTTGAGGCTCACCAACTGCCGGTCCAACTCGTCGAGCCTTGCGGCCTGGCGCTTGGCGGCCTGGATGTCGCGTTCCAGGCCCTCGATCTGGGTCTGGAGATCCTTCGTCTTCTTCGAGACCGGGAGCCAGAAGAACTGCACGTAGCAGTACGCGAAAGCGACCAGCCCGATGGCGCCCGCGGCCAGGGTCTGCTGCTGCTGCTTCGTCAGTTTGATGGCCATTCTGCGCTCACAGTTGGGGCGTATGGGCCGCGGTCAGAGTGAAGCTGCGCAGCGCGCCGGCCGCGGACTCCTGCGTGGTCATCGCGCCGAGCTCGATGCTGGTGAACCTTCCCGAATCCTCCATCTTGTGGATCCAGGTGCGGATGTCTTCGTTGGTGCGGGCCTCCGCCGTGATATTGAGCTTCAATTGGCCGCCGCCGCCGCCGCTCACGTCCAAAGTCTTGACCCGCACGCCGGACGGGATGCTCCTCACGAAATCGCTCATGAAGTAAGGATAGGTGCGCCGGCCGCGGTCCAGGCCGTCGATGACCCCAAGCCGGTCCCGCAGCGCCTTGGCCTGGGCTTCCATCTCCTTGACCTTGGCCACGACGGCGTCCAGCCGCTGGAGTTCGGCCTTGTCGATCGCGAGTTCGCCCTGCAGGCGATGGAGCCGGACCACGAACAATAAAGAGGCCAGCACGATCAGGAAGGCCGCCGCGGCGCCGGCCAGCCCGAACTGCAGGGCCTTCTGCCGCTGCTGGGCCTTGGCCAGGATTTCTTTGGGGACGAGGTTGATCTTAATCATGGCGGCTCAGAGCCAATCCCTGTTGCGCCGCAGCGCCAAGCCGACCGCCACCGCGAAGGCGGGAGCCAAAGACGCCGGCACGTCCGCGGGAGGGCGCTTCAGGCAAGCGAACGGCTCCAGCACCGAGACCGGGACCTTGAGCTCGGCGCTCAGGTGCTTGGTGAGGTTCTTGAGCGGAGCGCTCCCGCCCGCCAGGACGATGCGCGCGATGGCCCGCTCCGGCCCCTGGGACAGGTAGAAGTCCACCGAGCGGTGGACCTCGGCCACCAAGTCCTTGGCGACCGTCGTCACCGCCTGGGACACGCCCAGCGCCTCCCGGTTGCCCTCGGCCAGGGCCTTCTCTTTCTCGGCGGCGTCCACGATGATGCCCAGGTTCTTCTTGAGCTCCTCGGCCTTGGCCGCGTCGACCTGCACCCCCTTCATTATGGCCTTGGTCAGGGTGCTCCCGGAGATGAAGATGTCGCGGACCACGCGGGTGACGCCGCCCTCGATGATGGAGAGGTTGGTCACGCTGTGTCCGATGTTGAGGTAGAGGGTGGCCCCGCCCGCGGCCTTGGGATCGCGCAGCCGCTCGTGGATGTTCTCCAGCGCGAAGGAGTCCACGTCGATGATGGTGGGCACGAGCCCCGCGCCCTGCAGGATCTCCAGCCGCGCGGCCACGAGGTCCTTCTTGGCCGCCACCAGGACCGTCTCCATCTTCTTGAGCCCGTCCTCCACGATGTCGTCGAGGATGTGGAAGCCCAGCTGCACCTCGTTGATGTCGAACGGGATGAAGGGCTCGGCCTCGCTGGCCAGCGTGGCGGAAAGCTCGCTCTTGGTCAGGCGCGGGAACTTCACATAGCGCACGATGACGGAATTGCCGGAGAGCGCGGTCACGGCCTCCTTGACCTTGAGGCCCTTCTCGACCAGGAAGGCCCGCAGGGCGTTGATGGTCTGGACCTTCTTCTCCTCCGGGCTCGCCTCGGGCTTGATGGTCAGGGGCAGATGACTCCAAGCCTTGAGCGCCAGCCCGCCGTCTTCCTCCATGATGAGCGCGATCTTGATGGCATAGCTGCCCACGTCGACCGCCAGGACATAACGGGAGCCGGTCAGGGCCGCGCTGAGCCCTTTTAGTTTCTTCAGCACTTCGTCTAGTTTGGCAGCCATAAAAAAACGCCGACGCCCAGGCTCTTCCTATTTAAAGGAACACAGCCTCTGGACGGACTCGGCGCGGGCACGAACGGACCGGTCCTTCATGCAATCCGGGCCGGCAAAGGAGATTTATAACAGGTATCCACTGATTTGTCAAGGCCTTTGTTAAAGGATAGCAATGTTCGGTCGCGCCATGCCAGGCAGGCGGCGACCCATGCCCAGGCGCAAATATAGTAGAATACTCATCTGTGGACGGCATCCTTTTTGACTACGGCGGGACCCTCGATTCCGACGGGACCACCTGGATCGACCGGTTCTTCCGCATCACCCAGGACCTGGGTTTCGATTTTCCCCGCCCCCGGTTCGACCGCGCGTTCTACGACAGCGACGACAGCCTCCCCGCCCGCTTCGCGCTGAAGGGCCTGTCCCTGGAGCAGACGCTGACCCTCCAAGTCAACGGCGTCCTCGCAGCCTTGGCCCCGGACCGCGCGACGCAGGCGCCTGAGGTCGTGGCCCGCTTCATCGCCGAGTCGCGCGCCGCGTTCCAGCGCAACCGGCCGGTCCTGGAGCGGCTCGCCGCCCGCTACCGTCTGGGCGTCGTCTCCAACTTCTACGGGAACCTCGAAGACATCCTGGCCAGCGAAGGCCTGCGCGGGCTCTTCTCCTCGGTCGTGGATTCCGGGGTCCTAGGCGTCGCCAAGCCGGATCCGGCCATTTTCCGGAGAGCCCTGGCCGACCTGGGCCTCACGCCGGAGCAAGCCCTCATGGTGGGCGATTCAGTGCCCCGGGACATGAAGGGCGCCGAGGGTCTGGGCATGCGCCATATCCTGGTGGGAGATCTCTCCCGGCCGGTCTGCTGCCCCAAGGCGCTGCGAGTGGCCTCCGTCGCGGACCTGGAAAGCGTGCTGCCGAAAGCGGCCGGACCCGTCCCTCTGCGCGCGGGAATCATAGCGGCCGGCGACGGAGAGCGGCTCAAGTCCAGCCACCCCGAGACCATCAAGCCCCTGGTGCCGATACGCGGCCGGCCTCTTTGCCACTGGGTCGTCGGATCTCTGAGCGAGGCTGGCGTTCAGGATTTCACGGTCTTGTTCAATTCTCGAGGCCACCGCGCCCAGGAGAGCCTTTTGGCGTCCTTCCCGTCCTTGCGCTGGACCTTCCTCTCGCGCGACACTGCCTCCTCTTGGGAGAGCTTCCGCCTGGTGGCGCAATCTTTGGCCGAGACCGAGGGCTCATTCCTCATCAGCACGGTCGACGCGCTCATGCCCCCGGCCGGGGCCCGTCGCTTCGCCGAGGCGGCCAGGGTCTCGGGCGCCCCGGCGGCCCTCGCCCTCACCGAATTCATCGACGACGAGAAGCCGCTCTGGGCCGACTTGGGCCCGGACGGCCGGGTCACGGCCTTGGGAGCGGACGCCCGCACTCACCGGTACGCCACCTGCGGCCTCTACTATCTGACCGCGGCCGTGGCGCGGGCGCTGCCGCAGGCGCAGGCCTACGGCAGGCTGCGCGAGTATCTGCAAGACTTGGTCGCCCAAAGCGCGGTGGCGGGAGTCGTCCTGTCCAAAACCATCGACGTGGACCGGCCCGAGGACGTCCGCCAGGCCGAGAATTTCGTCACGGCGTTCGAGAGCTGACCATGGTTTCCTGCCTGGGCATCTGCAGAGAATTGACGAACTCCCCGAACCGGGAGACCGACGACGCCCTCATCCTCAAGGCGGTCATGGAGCAGCTTTCCATCTATAGGGCTCACACCATGGTCATGACCCCGGAAGAGGCGGACACCGCGGACCTGGGCTCCTGGGACATGATCGTGCCCATGTGCGAGTCCTATCCCCGCCTGCGCCGCCTCATCGCCCAGCAGCGAGCGCGGCCCGTGCTCATGGTCAACCCGCCGGAGTCGGTGCTGGCCTGCTACCGCCTGAGCATGTACGAGGCCTTCGCCAAGGACCCCAGCATCCTCTGCCCCCCCACCGAGACCCGCAGCATCCAGGGCTCGCACGCGCTGCAGCCCCCGGCCTTCGCGGACCACGGCGGACTCTGGGTCAAGCGCGGCGACGTGCACAACACCTGCACCCACGACGTGGTCTACGCGGGGGACTGGTCCGAGGTGGAGGCCATCCGCCAGGATTTCGCCTCCCGCGAGATCTCGTCCTTGGTCCTGCAGCAGCACGTCGACGGCGACCTAGTCAAGTTCTACGGCGTGGGCCCGGGGCGCTGGTTCACCTACTTCTACCACGACCCGGCCACGGCGCGCAAGCTCCCCTTCGACATCGACATCCTGGCGGCCATGGCAGCGGCCGGAGCCTCCGCCCTCAAGCTCGAGGTCTTCGGCGGCGACGCCATCATCACCCCCGAGGGCCGCATCTATCTCATCGACATCAATTCCTGGCCGAGCTTCGCGCGCGTGCGCGCCGAAGCCTCCATCCAGATCGCCTGGCAGCTGCGCTCCAGGCTCAAAACCCTGCAAGCCGTGAGGAGACCCTGACATGCCCGCCCCGACCAACGCTCCAGCCAAGACCTTCCGCTACGTCCCGGGCCCCAAATCCAAAGCCCTCTGCGACGAGGAATCCAAGCACATCGCGCCCGGCCTGCAGACCATCGCGCTCTACTCCCAGATCGCCCTGGAGAGCGGCCATGGCCGGCACCTGCGCGACCTCGACGGCAAGGAATACCTGGATTTCGTGGCCGGCATCGGCGTGGCCTCCTTGGGCTACTCCCACCCGGAGTACGTGCGCATCGTCTCCGAGCAGCTCCAGAAGATATCGGTGGGCAGCTTCACCACGCCGCACCGGGCCAACTTCGTCAAGACCCTGGCCACGGTGACCCCCAAGGGTCTCGACCGCATCCAGCTCTACTCCTCGGGCGCCGAAGCCGTCGAGGCCGCGGTGCGCCTGGCCAAGAGCCGCACCAAGAAATACGAGCTCATGGGCTTCTGGGGCGGCTTCCACGGCAAGACCGGCGGCATCCTGCCGGTGCTGGGCGACAGCTTCAAGCACGAGCTCGGCCCCCTGATGCCGGGCCTCTACCTCACCCCCTACCCCAACCAGGACCACTGCCCGTTCGGGACCAAGGGCGAGCACGACTGCGCCGCCCACTGCCTGGACTTCATGCGCGAGACGATCAAGCGCTCCACGGCCGGGGCCTTGGCCGCGGTCATCGTGGAGCCCATCCAGGGCACGGCCGGCAACGTCATCCCCGCCCGGGGCTGGCTCAAGGGCCTGCGCGCGCTGACCAAGGAGCTGGGCGCGCTGCTCATCTCGGATGAGATGATCACGGGCTTCGGCCGCACCGGCACGATGTGGGGCTGCGACAACGAGCAGGTCATCCCGGACATCATGACCGTGGGCAAAGGGCTGGGGGGCGGCTTCCCGGTCTCCGGGGTCATCACCTCCACCGAGATCTCGCAGTCCAAGCCCTGGGGCAACCCCAGCGGCTCCTCGTCGAGCTACGGCGGCAATCCCTTCGCCTCCGCGGCCTGCGACGCGGCCCTGCAGATCATCCTCAAAGAGAAGCTGGTGGACAATTCCCGCAAGATGGGAGAGCTCCTGCTCGCCCGGCTCGCGGAGCTCAAGGCCAAGAGCCCCCTCATCGGCCTGGCGCGCGGACGGGGCCTCATGATCGGCGTGGAGCTCGTCAACCCCAAGACCCGCAAGCCTCTCGAGGGAGCCCTCTGCCGCGAGCTCTTCGAGGAGTGCCTGACCCGGGGACTGCTGACCATGTCCTACAACCCCATGCTGCGCATCAACCCGCCGCTGACCATCACCAAGGACGAGGTGGAGCACGGCGTCGCGGTGTTCGGCGACGCTTTGGCCGCACTGGCCGGGCGCCACGGGCTGGCCTAGCTAGGACGAGATGGAAAAACTCAAGGGGGCGCTGGTCGGCTACGGGGCGGTGGCGCACAACGCCCACGCCCCCGCCCTGCGCGGCCGTTCGGATCTGGCCATCGCCGCGGTCGCGGACGCCGACCCGGAGCGTCTGCGCCTGGCCGAGGAGTCCTTCCCGGGAGCGCGGCCCTACCCCAGCCTCGAGGCCCTGCTCGAATCCGAGACCAACCTGGATTTCCTGGACTTGGCCACGCCGCCCTGGCTGCACGGCCGGCAGGTCCTCAGCGCGCTGGAGCGGGGCCTGCACGTGCTCTGCGAGAAGCCCCTGACCCTCGACACCACCGAATTCCGGCGCGTCGCCGAGACCGCGCGGCGCCGGGACCGCGCGGTCTTCACCGTGCACAACTGGGGCTGCGCGCCCATCTGGGCCAAGGCCGCGGCCCTCTCGGCCGAGGGCGCCTTGGGCGAGATCCGCCACGCCGAGCTCCACGCCGTGCGCACCAAGCCCTCCGTCGCCGCGGGCCCCGGCGACTGGCGCACCGACGCCAACTTGGCCGGAGGCGGCATCCTGGTGGACCACGGCTGGCACAACCTCTACCTCCTCAAGCGGGTCCTCTTCCCCGGCCTGGACGCGCCCGGGCCGGTGGAGACAGCGGCATTCTTCCATCGGCCGGCGCCCACGGCGGCGGAGAGCGAGGCCACCGTCTTCTACCGCTTCCCCGCGGCCACGGCCCTGCTGCATCTGACCTGGCGGGGGACCTTCCGCTCCAACTGGGCCGTCTTCCATGGCACGCGGGCCGTCCTGGAGATGCGCGACGACCATCTGCTGCTCCGCCAGGGAGCGCAGGAAGAGCAGCGCCTCGATTTCCCCGAGAAGCTCTCCGCCGGCTCGGCCCACCCGGAGTGGTTCGCCTCCCTCTTGCCCGACTTCTGCGCCGAGATGCGGGACCCCGCGCGGCGCGGCCGCAACCTCGCGGAGGCCGGCTTCGTGCTGGACCTCATCCGCCGGGCCTACGACGGCGGGCGCAAGCCACGCGCCGCGGAGGCGGTCCATCCGTAAGGGCGCTTCGGCCATGCTCAGCGACGCGATCCTCTGGGTCTCCAATCCGTCCCTCCTGTCCCACCGTGTCGGCGGCATGACCGTCCTGGAGCGCCAACTCCACACCCTGAGCCGGGCCGGCCTGCGCCGAGTGTGGGTCTCCGCCGATCAGGTGACGAAAGCCGCCGCCGGGCTAAGGCGCCCCGCGGGCCTGGAGGTCTTCTGGATCAGCCGCAGTATCGGCGGCGCGGCGCCGCAGTGCCAGCCTCCCTATGTGGTGGTTTCCGGCAGCCATTTCCTCCGGGTCGAGACCCTCGCCCACATCGTCTGCCATCCGGGCGACGCCCACACGGCCTACCTCGACGACCGCCAAGCCTCCGTGGTCCAAGTCGTGCCGACCCGGGACGACGCCGCCGCACCCTGCCGCAACCAGCCGCTGCCAGCGGGCGCCAGCATATCCCTGCAGCATCCCATCCAGGACGCCCTCACCGTGGAATGGCTGTTGGCCACGGGGACCAAGAGCCAGGACGGGTTCATGGCGCGCCACTTCGATCGCCACATCTCTTTGGGCATCTCCCGCTCGCTTCTGGAGACCGCGATCTCGCCCAACATGATGACGATCCTGAGCAGCCTGGTCGGCCTGCTGGGAACGTCTTTCTTCCTCTTCCACACCTGGGGCGCCCACATGGCCGGCGCGGCCCTGGTCTGGCTGCACTCCGTCCTGGACGGCTGCGACGGCGAGCTCGCCCGCATCCGCTTCCAGGAGAGCCCCCTGGGCGCGGACATCGACTTCTGGGGCGACAACCTCGTGCACGTGTCCCTGTTCGGCTGCCTGGCCGTGGGCTTCGCCCGCTCCGACCAGAGCGTCCTGCCGCTGCTGGCCGGGCTGACCGCCACGGTCGGCATACTCGGCTCCGCGAGTCTGGTGTACCGCCAGCGGCTGGCGCGCCGCCAGCTCCCTGCGGAATCACCGCCGAAGAACCTCGACTCTTTGCTCGCGCGCGTGGAGACCATCCTGGAGCAGCGCGATTTCATATACGTGCTCCTGGTCCTGGCCTATTTCAATCCCGACCTGTGCTGCACTTACGCTTTCATGTGGGCCGGCGCCGTCGGGGTCACGCTCTTCTTCGCCATGACGCTCTACATCGGGAGGCTCAATCGTGAACAAGCATTCCAACCGCATCGCGCCGGCTAAAGGCCGGCTCGGAGTCCTGCTGCCCGGGATGGGCGCCATCACCAGCACCGTCATCGCCGGCCTTCTGCTGGCCCGCAAAGGCAAGGGCCGCCTCATCGGGTCCCTGACCCAGATGCAGACCATCCGCCTGGGCAAGCGCTACGAGCACCGCGCCCCCCTCATCAAGGATTTCATCCCCCTGGCCCAACTCTCCGACCTGGTCTTCGGCGGCTGGGACCTGTTCCCGGACAACACCTACGAGGCCGCCCTGAAGGCCGGCGTCCTGGACCGCTGGACCATCGACCCCGTGCGCAAGGATATGGAAGCCATCCGTCCCATGACCGCGGTCTGGGACCCCGCCTACCTGAAGAACCTGAAGGCCACCCATTTCAAGAAGGGCCGCTCCAAGTGGGACCTGGCCCAGCAGCTCATGGCCGACATCCAGAAGTTCCAGAAGAGCACCGGGGCGACGCGCCTGGTCATGCTCTGGTGCGGCTCGACCGAGATCCTGCCGGCCCCGTCGCCGGTCCACGAGTCCCTCGCCGCCTTCGAGAAGGGCTTGCGCGAGAGCCATCCGGCCATCCCGCCCTCCATGATCTACGCCTACGCCGCGCTCAAGCTGGGCATCCCCTACGGCAACGGGGCGCCCAACCTCTCCGTGGACGTCCCGGCCATGACGGAGCTCGCCGAGAAGACCGGCACGCCCATCATGGGCAAGGACTTCAAGACCGGGCAGACCCTCATGAAGACCACCATCGCGCCCATGCTCAAGGCCCGGATGCTGGCCTTGCGCGGCTGGTATTCGACGAACATCCTGGGCAACCGCGACGGCGAGGTGCTCGACGACCCGGGCTCCTTCAAGACCAAGGAGAAGAGCAAGATGTCGGTGCTGGACACGATCCTGGAGCCCAAGCTCTACCCGCAGCTCTACGGCAAGTTCCACCACAAGGTGCGCATCGACTATTACCCGCCGCGAGGCGACGCCAAGGAAGGCTGGGACAACATCGACATCGCGGGCTGGCTGGACATGCCCATGCAGATCAAGATCAACTTCCTCTGCCGGGACAGCATACTCGCCGCCCCCATCGTCCTGGACCTGGTCCTGTTCCTGGACTTGGCCAAACGCGCCGGCCTCAAGGGCATCCAGGAGTGGCTGTCCTTCTACTTCAAGTCCCCCCAGTGCCGGCCGGACTTGGACCCCGAGCACGATATCTTCATCCAGCACCTCAAGCTCAAGAATACGCTGCGCCTGCTGATGGATGAGGAGGTCCTCGACCACTCCGGCCTGGACTACTACGACCCGGAAAAGGGCCTGCCCACGCCCGCGCCGGCCGCCAAGCCTCTGCCCAAGAGCGCGGCCAAGGCCAAGCCGCGGTCACCGGTCCTGCACTAGCCTTACGAGCGGGCGAGCGATGGCTCGCCCGCAACCGCCCCGCGAAGCGGGGCGGCAGGACCCCATTCGCCGGTTTCTCTTATTTTATAAGGTCATTTTCCACAGAAGTAGCTGTTATTCTCGAAAGTTATGATTTCTCTATAAGCGCCCTGGTTTTCGATTTTGTATACTCTCTGGGCGTGAAAAGGGTCTTCATGACAACCCTCCTGGCCGGGGTCCTGGCGTCTCCCGCGATCGGCGAGGAGGTCGCTTCTTCCACGGCAACCCCGGCCGCGGCGCCGGTCTCCACCACCAGCGTCTCCATCCCTGTCTCCACCGGCAGCGTCGCGGTAGCCCTGAGCACGCCCCCCGCTTCGGTCTCGCTGTCGTCGGCATCGGTCACGGCGACAACCTCGACGGTCGTCCTGCCCGGCCTATCGACCGGGGCCGCTCCCGGGGCTTGGACAGCGACGGCGCCCGGCTCCGCCGGCCCGGTCCCCAGGCCGTGGGTCCTCGGCGAGATCGCCGTGGAAGGCAACAAGAACGTCAAGCCCGGGGTGGTGCGCTCCCAGGTGAAAGCCCGCAAAGGCAACCTCTACGACCGCCCGGACCTCGACCGGGACGTGCAGACGCTGCTCGGCATGGGCAATTTCGAGCGCGTGGCCGCGGACGTCACGCTCACGGACAAGCCGGTGCCCGCCCATTTCGCCAAGGTGGCCGGGACCGACCGCATGGTGCGTCTGACCTTCATGGTCAAGGAAAAGCCGCTGGTCAAAAAGATCAAGTTCAACGGGAACAAGAAGCTCTCGCGCTCCGCTCTCGACGACGCCACGACTCTCAAGGCCAAGGACCCGTTGGACGACGCCAAACTGCGCGACGACCTCGAGAAGATCCTCGCCAAATACCACGAGAAGGGCTTCCTCGACGCGGCCGCGCGCTACGAAATCAAGCGCGACACCGCCGCCCAGCAGGCCTCGATCGACTGGTTCATCACGGAGGGGGCGAAGTCCCACATCGAACTGGTCACGATCAGCGGAGTGAAGGCCTATAAGCCCAAGAAGCTCCTCAAACTCATGAAGAACCGGACCAAGGGGTGGTTCCGCGCCGGCGTCTTCACCGAGAAGGATCTTCCCGAGGATGTCCGGAAGATCTCCGATTACTACCACAACCACGGCTATCTGGACGTCTCCGTCAGCACCCCGGACGTCAAGGTCAGCACGGATAAGACCCGCATCTTCATCGCGCTGGACCTCATCGAGGGCCGGGCCTACAAGTTCGGGGACACCACCTTCTCCGGGAACATCATCTTCACGTCCACCGAGCTCGTCAAAGCCTTGGAATTCCGGCGCGGACGCGTGTTCAATCAGGAGAAATTCGACGCCTCGGTGCGGGCCATCCAGGAACTCTACGCGGACAAAGGCCGCCTGCGCGCCCGCCTGACGCCCGTCAAAAGCCTCAATGAGAAGACCGACCTGATGGACGTGTCCGTAGGCATCGTGGAAGGCGACATCGTCTACATCGACCATGTCGACGTCGAGGGCAACAAGGCCACCAGGTCCTACGTGCTCAAGCGCGAGGTCACGATCAAGCCCGGGCAGTCCTTCTCGCTCTCACGCATCCGCAAGAGCCGGGAACGCATCATGAACCTGGGCTTCATCGACGACGTGGACGTGGACATCCAGCCCACCCCGGACCCGAACAAGGTTGACCTCGCCTTCGACGTCACGGAGGGCAAGCCCGGCATGCTGACCGCCGGCGCGGCCTACTCCTCCATCGACGGGCTCATCGGGACGCTCTCCCTGCAGCACATGAACCTCTTCGGCCGGGCTCAGCGCGCCTCCTTGCAGTGGTCGTTCGGCAAGCGAGTCCAGGACTATTCGGCCAGCTGGATGACGCCCTGGGTCAAGGACAAACCCATCAGCCTCGGCCTCGACGCATTCAACACCCGCCGCATCAGCCCCTACTCCACGAGCCTCTCCGCCTATATCCAGAGGCGGACCGGCGGCACCATCAGGCTGGGGCCGCGCTTCCAGGAAGACAAGTACCACCTGAACCTGACCTACACCCTATCCAAGGTCTCCATAGAGAACGTGGAGAGCGCCTTCCTGGGCACGCTCAGCCCCGGCACCAGCATCTACTCCTCCCTGACCGCCGAGCTCGCCCGGGACACGCGCGACAACATCTGGGATCCCACGCACGGCACGCGGCACGCCATCGGCGTGGCTCTCACGGGCGGACCGCTCATGGGGGATGTGCACTTCCTCAAGCCGTGGCTGACCGACGCGGCCTACTGGACCCCCTTCACGGTGGGCGACGAGGATTGGCCGATCGTGCTGGGCGCCTCGAACCGCGCTTCCTACGTCAGCCAGTTCGGGGAGACCAAGGAAGTCCCGGTCTTCGAGCGCTTCTTCATCGGCGGGCAGGACACCTTGCGCGGCTACAACGCGACGGGCGAGGCGGGCTTCCCCACCGGGGGCAAGGTCTACGACATCTTCAACATCGAGCTGGGAGTTCCCCTGGCCCGCGAGCACAAGAAGAGCATCGTCAAGCTCGTGGGCTTCTTCGACATGGGCGGCTCCTGGGACCGCATCCGGGACATCAGCGCGCGCATCGGCCCGGACCTGCGCGACCTCAAGACCGACGCCGGCATCGGGATCCGCTTCGTCACTCCGGCCTTCCCCATCCGCCTGGACTGGGGCTATGGCTTCAATCACCGTCCGGGCGAAAGACTCTACCAGATCAACTTCGGAATGGGGAACCTCTTCTGATGAAAACACGATTGCTGGCCGCTGCCGTGCTCCTGGGCCTGTCCTGGCCCGTCCGGGTGGGAGCCATCGAACTCTCGCTGGAGGAGAACAAGGCCGAGCGCGGCAACATCGGCTACGTGGACACCCAGCGGATCTTCAAGCTCTTCCCCGAGACCCTAAAAGCCAAGGAGAACTTCGAGGAGGCCGTGCGCCAGGCCGAGGACCAGGTCAACCTGCGCAAAGCCGAGGCCCTGCGCCTGCGCAAGGAGCTCGACGCCCTCAAGGTCGAGCGCGAGGTCCTGGCGAGATCCACGCCCATGGCCCCCGCGGCGCCCCCGCCCGTCTCCACCCACGCGGCGGCCGCCGTCCCGGCCGTCATCTCCGCCGCCGCAGCCGCCATGCCGGTCGTCGCTTCCACGGCCGCAGCCGCCGTCCCTATCGTCAAGTCCACCGCGGCGGCCGCCGCCCCGATCGTGCTGTCCACCGCCGCCGCAGCCCAGCCCCTGATCATCAATCTTCCCGGCGCCACCACCGGACCGGTGGTGGTCGCGCCGCCGGCCGGGCCCCCGGCTGCTCCGGCGCCGACGATCACGACCGCCGCAGTCTTGCCCGTTGCCCCGCTTGCCGCCGCTCCGCTCGTGTCAACGGCCGCCGCGCTGGCCGCGCTCGATGAGAAGATCGCGCAGAAGACGCGCGAGTTCGAGCGCAAGCAAGCCCAGGCCCGGGACGAGCAGGAATCCGCCGAGAAGAACCTTTTGGACCTGGAAAGCCGAAAATCCGAGATCCTGCTGGGCAAGATCTACAAGGCCGTGCAGGAAGTCGCCCGCCGGGAGGGTGTCAGCGTCGTCGTGGACAAGACCGGCATCCTCTACGGCCACAATGCCGTTGACCTGACGGAGAAGGTCCTCAAGTACCTCAAGGGAGGCTAGGTGGGAATCAACGAAGCGACGACCCTCACGTTGGGACAGACCGCAGCCGAGATCGCCGAGCTCGTGGGCGGCGAGCTCCAAGGCGAGGCCGGCCTCATGATCACCGGGATCAAAGGCCTTCATGAGGCCGGGCCGCAGGACCTCTCTTATCTGGACTTGGCCCACGCGAAGTACCTGGCCGCCGCGGCCGCGACCAAGGCCGGGTGCGTGCTCCTGCCCGCCGCGAACCGTCAGATCGCCTGTCCCACCCAGGCCCGGATCTACGTCCCGGACACCCAGTACGCGGTCACTTTGGTCCTGGACCTCCTCGCCTCCCGCAGGTCCAAAGCCCCGGTCGGCATAGACCCGAGGGCGCAAGTCCACTCCGAGGCCCGTCTCGGCGCCGGCGTCTCGGTGGGCCCCTTCACCGTCATCGAGCGCGGGGCCGGCATCGGCGACGGGGCCGTCATCGCCGCCCAGTGCTACATCGGGGAGAACGCCCGGATCGGGAGCTCCTCCCGCCTCTACCCTCAGGTCACGGTGCGGGAAGACTGCGTCATCGGAGACCGCTGCATCCTCCATGCCGGCGTGGTCGTCGGGGCCGACGGCTACGGCTTCCACACCGACCGCAAGACCGGCCGGCACCGCAAGATCCAGCAGTTGGGCAACGTGGTGGTCCAGGACGACGTGGAGATCGGCGCCAACACCACGCTGGACCGCGGCAAGCTTCCCAGCGACTCCACCACGATCGGGGCCGGCACCAAGATCGATAATCTTGTGCAGATCGGCCACAACTGCAGGATCGGCCGGGGTTGCCTCATCGTGGCCCAGGTCGGCATCGCAGGCTCCACGACGATCGGCGACTTCGTCGTCCTGGGGGGACAGGTCGGCATCGCAGGCCACCTGCGCATCGGCGACGGCGTCCAGATCGGCGCCCAGAGCGGCATCATGACGGACGTGGCGCCAGGGCAGATCCTCTTCGGCTATCCGGCCCGGCCGCACCGGGAGGCCTTCAAGCTCCAGGCCCTCTACGCCAAGCTCCCCGAGATGCACGCGGCCCTGCGCGAACTGCGCCGCAAGCTCGGAATCGGGACGGATGGTCCCGCTCAAAAACCGGAGGCATGACATGACCCTGAACCCCAGACAGACGACGCTCAGAGAAGAGACGACCCTCAAAGGCGTCGGCCTGCACACCGGCAACCGCTCTCAGATCACCTTCCGCCCGGCTCCGGCCAACGCCGGATTGCGGTTCTTCCGGACCGACCTGCCCGGCATGCCCATGATCCCCGCGCGCCTCGAATTCGTGATCACCACGGTGCGGGGCACGAACCTGGGCCTGGGCGAGGCGAAAGTGCACACGGTCGAGCACGTCCTCTCCGCCTGCACGGGCGTGGGCCTGGACAACGCCGACATCCTGGTCTCGGCCAACGAGCCCCCCATCCTCGACGGCTCCGCGCTGCCCTTCGTCCAGGCGCTGCGCAAGGCCGGGCTCGCGGACCTCGCCGCGCCCCGGCGCGGGCAGCGCATCCCGGGAGAGGTCGTCTACGCCGACGGCGCCGCCCGCTACCGCGCCGTGCCGGCGCCGGACTTCGCCATCACCGCCACGCTCATCCACGACCATCCCCTGATGCCCCGGATGACCCAGACCATCCGTCTCGACGCGCAGACCTACCTCTCCGAGGTGGCCCCGGCCCGGACCTTCTGCTTCGAGCACGAGGTGGCCTTCCTGCGCTCCCAGGGACTGGCCCAGGGCGGGTCCCTGGACAACGCCATCGTCATCGGCAAGGACAAGTTCCACACCAACGGCGAGGGCCTGCGCTTCCCCGACGAGTTCGTCCGCCACAAGATGCTGGACCTCGTCGGAGACCTCACCCTCATCGGACGGCCGCTGTTCAAGATGCACATCGAGGCGCAGTGCCTGGGACACGCGCACAACGTGGAGTTCGCCAAGCGCCTCGCCGCCGCCGCCGCTTCCCTGCGGCGCAAATCCGTGTCCGTGGAGGCCTGAATGCACGAAGAGAGGACCGAACCGAAGGACCTGCCCCCCATCGTCAAGACGATGGACATCAAGGCCATCCGCAAGGCCATCCCCCACCGCTACCCCTTCCTGCTCGTCGACAAGGTCGAGCTCCTGGAGGGCGGCAAACTGGTCATCGGGACCAAGTGCGTCAGCGGCAACGAGCCCTTCTTCGCGGGGCATTTTCCCGAGCACCCGGTCATGCCGGGAGTCCTCATCATGGAGGCCATGGCCCAGACCGCCGCGGCCATGGTCCTCTCCCGGCCGGATTTCGCCGGCAGGCTCGCCTATTTCATGGGCATCGACGAGGCCAAGTTCCGCCTGCCCGTATTCCCCGGCAGCGTGCTGAGGATGCACCTGGAGGCCCAGCGCATGGGGCGCATCGGCAAGTTCCGCGGCGACGCCTACGTGGACGGCAAGCTCGCGGCCGAAGCCACGCTGACCTTCGCCGTGGTCGACAAGGAGGCCTGATGAGCATCCATGCGACGGCTGTCGTACACCCCACCGCCAAGCTCGATCCGAGCGTCGAGGTGGGCCCCCACGCCGTCATCGGTCCCGAGACCGTGATCGGGCCGGGTTGCCTCATCGGCCCGCACTGCGTCGTGGAGTACGCGACCTTGGGCCGCGAGAACCGCCTGGTGGCCTCCTGCTTCGTGGGCGGCCCGCCGCAGGACCTCCATTACAAGGGCGAGCCCACGCGCCTGGTCATGGGCGACCGCAACATCGTGCGCGAAGGCGTGACCTTGAACCGCGGCACGACGGCCACCAACGAGACGCGCATCGGCTCCGGCTGCCTGTTCATGGCCCTCTCGCACGTGGCGCATGACTGCCGGGTCGGCAACAACGTCATCATGGCCAACGCCACCGGCCTGGCCGGCCACGTGCAGATCGCCGACGGCGCCATCCTCTCGACGATGATCGGGGTCCACCAATTCACGCGCATCGGCCGCCTGGTCATGGTCAGCGCGGGCTCCATGATCGGCAAGGACATCCCGCCCTTCTGCGTGGCCCAAGGCGACCGGGCTCATCTGCGCGGACTCAACATCATCGGCTTGCGGCGGGCGGGCTTCACCCCCGCCGTCATCCGGGCGCTGAAGAACGCCTACGTCGACCTGTTCCAGCCCGGCCTGCGCCTGGAGGAGGCCGCGGCGAAGCTGCGCGCCTCCAACCCCGGCCCCGAAGTCACGGAATTCCTGGACTTCATCTCCCAGGGCAAACGCGGCATCACGCGGCCCAAGGCGGGCGCGGTCGAAGAAGAGGAGGCCGCGGTCTGAGCGACCCCATCGGCCTGCTCGCCGGCTCCGGACGCTTCCCCCTGCTCTTCGCGGCCGAGGCGCGCCGGATGAGCGTCCCGGTGGTGGCCTTGGGCATCAAAGACGTCACCGACCCGGCCCTGGAGGGCCTGGCCGGCAAGGTCCAGTACTTCCCTTTGGGGCAGCTCTCCAAGCCCATCGCGGCCCTGAAGGCGGCGGGCGTACGGCGGGCGGTCATGGTGGGCAAGGTCCAGCACGTCTCGCTCTTCGGCGGGGTGATGCCCGACCTGCGCGCGATCAAGGTCCTGGCCTCCCTGAAGGACAAACGCACGGACACCATCCTGCGGGCCGTGGCCGACGAGTTCGCCAAGGACGGCATCGAGCTGCTCTCGTCGGCCACGTTCCTCTCGCACCTGCTGGTCCCGCAGGGGCCGCTGACCCGGCGCCGGCCCACGGCCGCGGAACTGGCCGACTTCCGCCTGGGCTGGTCGGCGGCCAAGGCCGTGGCCGGCTTCGACATCGGCCAGACCGTCGTGGTCAAGGACGGGGCGGTCATCGCGGTGGAAGCCATGGAAGGGACCGATGCCGCCATCCTCAGAGCGCGGGACTTGGCGCGCTCCCAAGGCCGGGAGACCGCGCTCACCGTGGTCAAGGTGGCCAAGCCCAGGCAGGACCTGCGCTTCGATATCCCGGTCCTGGGGCTCGACTCGCTTGCGATATTCGCCGAAGCCGGAGTCTCGGCCGTGGCTGTGGAGGCCGGGACCACGCTCATCTTCGACAAGGACGAGTTCCTCCGCCGTGCCGACGGCCAGAAGCTGGCTGTCGTCGGCCTGCCCGCCGGAGGCCCTGAGGGGGCGATATGACCCACGATTCCCGCATCAAGATCGGAGTCCTCGGCGCCGGCAAGATCGGCACGCTGCACGCCAAGGTCCTGACCAAGACCCCGGATTTCGAGCTGGTCGGCGTCTGCGACACCAACCTCTGGCGCGCGCAGCTCGCGGCCTGGCAATGCAACACGGTGGCGGTGCGCGACTACCGCGACGTCATCGCCAAGTCCGACGCGGTGATTGTCGGCGTGCCCACACCCCTGCACCACGAGGTGGGGCTGGCCGCCATCCGGGCGGGCAAGCACGTCCTCATCGAGAAGCCCCTGGCCTCCTCCGTGGATGAGGCCAAGGAGCTGCTGGCCGAGGCCGAGGCTCACAACGTGGTGCTCATGGTCGGGCACGTGGAGCGCTTCAACCCGGTGGTCCTGGAGGCGCTCAAGCACATCCGCAACCCGCGCTTCATCACGGTCGAGCGCCTGGGGCCCTACGACCCCCGCATGAGCCACATCGGCGTGGTCCTCGACCTCATGATCCACGACCTCGACATCCTCCTGACGCTGGTCGGCTCCCCGGTGGACTCCCTGGAAGCCGTGGGCGCGCACCTGCTCAGCCAGAAGGAGGACATCGCCAACGTGCGCGTGCGCTTCAAGTCCGGCTGCATCGCGGACCTGACGGCCAGCCGCATCTCGCTCGACAAGAGCCGCAAGCTGCGGGTGTTCCAGAAGGACTCCTACATCTCCGTGGACTACGGCAATACCACGATCAAGATCGCCAGGAAGAAGTCCGCCGTCATCAAAAGCCTCAAAGACATCGAGGTGATCCGGCCCAAGTTCGTCAAGACCGAGCCGCTGCGCAACGAGCACCTGCATTTCCTCGACTGCATCCGCCACCATCGCAAGCCTTGGCCCAGCGGCGAGCACGGCATCGAGGCCCTCAAGCTCGCCTTGCAGATCTCCGAGGAACTGCAGCGCTACGAGGTCTCCGACTATGCCGAGACGCGGTCCCTGGTCCCGCCCTGGGCCCAGGACCTCGGCCGCATCGCCAAGAGCGTGAGCAAGGACATCCTGCGCGGCGACTGATGGACAGGCCCCTCATCCTCATCGTCGCCGGCGACCCTTCCGGTGACCTGCACGGCGCCGCCCTGGCGCGGGAACTCAAGTCCGGCGGCGCCCGCGTGGCCGCGGTGGGGGGCCCGCTCCTGCGCCGGGAAGCCGACGAGTTCCTGGAGGACCTGGCCTCGCACGCCATCACGGGATTCTGGGAGCCGGTGGCCAAGGTGGGGTTTTTATTGCGGCTGGGCCTGCGCCTGAAGCGCTATCTCATCGCCTGCCGGCCCGCGGCTTTGGTCTGCATAGACTATTACGGCTTCAACCGCCGCGTCCTGGGACTGGCCAAGGCCGCGGGAGTGCCGGCCTACTACTTCATCAGCCCGCAGGTCTGGGCCAGTCGAGCCGGGCGGATAAACACCCTGAAGCGGCTCGTGCGCCGCATGCTGGTCATCTTCCCTTTCGAAGCCAAGCTCTACAGCGCGGCCGGGGTCCCCTGCACCTTCGTAGGCCACCCGCTCCTGGACCTCATCCCGGCCCCCGCCGACCGGCCTGCCCTCAAGCCGCCCTTCACGATCGGCCTTCTGCCGGGCAGCCGGTCCACCGAGGTGCGCCGCCACCTGCCGGTCTTCCTGGAGGCCTTCCAGCGGCTCCGGCAGATCTTCCCGGGCTCCCAGGCCGTGATCTTCGCATCCCCCCATCTGCCGGATTCGGCCTACGCTCCCGCAGCGGGCTTGGCCGAGCTCGTGCGCGAAGAAGGCTACACCCGGCGCGCCGCTCTGGACCTGGCCATGTCCTCCTCGGGCACGGCCACATTGGAGAACGCCCTCCTGGGCGTGCCCATGGTGGTGGTCTACAAGATGTCCTGGCCCACCTACGCCGTGGCCCGGAGCATCATCCAGGTCAAGTACATCGCCATGGCCAACCTGCTGGCCGGCCGGGGCTTGGTGCCGGAGCTCATCCAGGCCGACGCCACGCCGCAGAAGGTGGCCGATGCCGCCCGGGCGCTGCTCGGCGAGCCCGGTCGCTACGCGCGGCTGCGCCAGGACCTGCTGTCCCTGCGCGGGGTCCTGGGTGAGCCGGGCGCGGCCCGGCGCGCCGCGGGCGAGGTGCTCGCCGGCCTGGGCGCCAAGGCGGTCCGCGCATGAACGTCCCGGCGCGCTTCGGGCCCTACCTGCGGCCGCACCGGAGGCGCTTCGCCTGGGCCGTGGCCGCCATGTGCGCGGTGGCCGCCTTCAATGGCGGGGCGGTGCTCCTGCTCAAGCCCATCGTGGACCGCATCTTCATCGCCCGCGACCTGCGCATGCTCTGGCTGGCGGTCCTGGCCGTGCCGCTCCTGATGGCCGGCAAGACCGCGGTCTCCTACGTCCAGAACTACCTCATGAGCTGGATCGGGCAGAGCGTGACCCAGAGCATCCGGGAGGACCTGTTCCGCAACCTGCTGCTGTCCCCGCCGCGCTTGGCGGGCAGCCGCAAGGGAGCGGAGGTGCTTTCGCGCGTGACCAACGACCTGGCCATCATGCAGACCGAACTGGTTTCCGTGCCGCTCTACCTGATCCGAGACTCCATGACCTTGGTGTTCCTGTCCATATCCCTGCTCTATCTGGATTGGCGGCTCGCTCTGCTGGCCCTGGCCGGGACCCCGGCCACGGTCGTGGCCTTCGTGATCCTGAGCCGCAAGATGCGGCGCTACAGCCTGCAGAGCCAGGCCGTGATGGAGCGACTCACGGACCGCTTCGAGGCGAGCCTCAGCGGTGCCTCGACCTTGGACGAGTTCCAAAAAGAGAACGCGGTCTTCTTTTCGCTCATGATGCGCTACCTGCGCGCCACCGCCCTGGCCGCCCCGCTCATGGAGCTCTGCGGTTCGTTGGCCGTGGCCGCGCTCCTCTACTTCGGCGGCCGCGAGGTCATCAACGGCCAGATGACGCCCGGCGCCTTCTTCGCCTTCCTGGGCGCTTTCCTCTCGGCCTACGCGCCGATCAAGAACCTCGCGCGCACGAATTCCGACCTGCAGCGGGCCCTGGCCTCGGGGGAACGCATCTTCGAGCTGCTCGACCGGGCCCCGGCCGCCGCCGTGGAGGCTCGATGACCCCCTTGGGCAAGGAGCAGCTCATCGCCCAGTTCGCGGCCTATGCCCAGCACGTGGACACGGCGATCCTCGGCAAGGCCTACGATTTCTCGGTCCGGGCCCACGCGGACCAGGAGCGGGCCTCCGGCGAGGTCTACTTCGTGCACTGCCAGTCCGTGGCGACGTCCTTGGTGGAATGGAAGATGGACCTGCCCACCATCTGCGCCGGCCTGCTGCACGACACCTTGGAAGACACCCCGGTCACCCAGGAGGCCATGCAAGCGGAGTTCGGCGAAGAGATCACGCGCCTGGTCCTGGGCGTGACCAAGCTCGAACGCCTGCAGTACTCCTCCCGGGACGACGTGCAGGCCGAGAACTGGCGCAAGATGCTCCTGGCCACGGCGCAGGACATCCGCGTCATCGTCATCAAGCTGGCCGACCGCCTGCACAACATGCGCACGCTGGGCTACCTCCCCGAAGACAAGCGGCAGCGCATCGCCCACGAGACCGTCGCCCTTTACGCGCCCCTGGCGCATCGGCTGGGGATGTTCCAGCTCAAGGGCGAGCTGGAGGACCTGGGCTTCAAGCATCTCTGGCCCAAGGAGTTCGCGGACCTGGAGGCCAAGGTCAACGCGATGATGACGGCCCGGGAAGCGACGCTGAAGAAATTCAAGGAATCGCTGGAGAAGGCCTTGGCGGACACGCAGATCGCCCACCGCATCCTCTCGCGCTCCAAGAGCCTCTATTCGATCTACGGGAAGATGCAGCGCCAGAAGAAGCCTTTCGAGGAGATCCAGGACGCGCTGGGGGTGCGCATCATCACGGACACGATCTCCAACTGCTACGCGCTCCTGGGCGTCGTGCACACCCAGTTCAAGCCCGTGGCCGGGAGCTTCACGGACTACATCTCCATCCCCAAGATGAACCTCTACCAGAGCCTGCACACCACCGTGATGGGGCCCGGCGGGGAGCTGGTGGAGATCCAGCTCCGCACGGAGGAGATGCACCGCACCGCGGAGTACGGCATCGCGGCGCACTGGCGCTACAAGACGGCCGAGCACGCCAAGGACGCGCACCTGGAGGAGAAGCTCAACTGGCTGCGGCAATGGATCGAGTGGCTGCAGGACTTGAAGAGCCCCCGCGAGTTCCTCGACAGCCTGAAGACCGACCTGGAGCTCAACCAGGTCTTCGTCTTCACTCCCGCCGGGGAGGTCAAGCCCCTGCCCGCGGGCTCCACCCCGCTGGATTTCGCCTTCGCCGTGCACACGGACATCGGCTACTCCTGCGTGGGAGCCCATGTCAACAACAAGATGGTGCGGCTGGACTACCAGCTCAAATCCGGCGACATCTGCAAGATCATCACCAAGCGGGGCTCTCTGCCCAAGAAGGACTGGCTGATGTTCGTGAAGACCGCCCGGGCGCGCTCCAAGATCCGGCATTTCCTGCGCGAAAAAGGCATCGTCGCCTGACGGTCCTCCCCGTTGTGGGGTGCGCCGAAAATTTGCAGGTAGCCGCCAGACCGGGCGCCCGGGATTGCGCGCCCGGCAATCTCCCGTGAGGGTCCCTCCCTTGGTCCGTTGCTTTTCTGCAACGTCCCTCCCCAACGCGGCGATATAGGGCAGCTATCCCGAACCGTGTTGCTTGGGAGCAACGGACCAAGGGAGGCAAGGCTCGGCGGGTGGGAACTTTTTCGGGGTCATCTCGTAAGATAGTTATGGATTCCCAAAGGACGGTGCGTCGCATGGCGACATTGCTCAAAGAGCTGCGGCTGGACCGCGGAATCTCCCAGCGGCAGCTTGCCGATCATGCCGGCGTCAACGCTTCGGTCGTCCATCGGGCCGAGCGGGGCGAAGACGCCAAGCTCTCGACCTGGGGCAAGCTCTTTGAGGGGCTGGGCTATCGCCTCCGGATCGACGCAACGGAGCTTGCCGAGGAAGTCGGCGAGCTTCTTGCCGAGGAGCGCGACCGCAGGCGGGAAAGGCGCTCGCAAGGTCTTTGCGCGGGCAAGCGTCGTTTCTATTGACCGCATGACGAGGGTGTAAGGCCGGCTGCCTACAAATTTTCGGCGCACCCCCGTTGTGCCCCGTCTCGGATTTTTGTAATATTTACGAATGCCTCAGAAATCCTACATGCAAAGTCCCATAACCGCGCCCAACGAGAGGCGCCGGCACCTCATCGACGCCAAGGGCCAGGTCCTGGGCCGCATGGCGACGCGCGCGGCCACCTTGCTGCGCGGCAAACACAAGCCGACCTACACCGCCTTCGTGGACTGCGGCGACTACGTCGTCATCACCAACGCCGCGCTCATACGCCTGACCGGCAACAAGCTGGATCAGAAGTTCTACTTCAGCCACTCCGGCTACGCGGGCGGCGCCAAGACCACGCCCCTGCGCCGGCAGATGGAGAGAGACCCCCGCAAGGTGATCTACCTGGCCGTCAAGCGCATGATCCACGCCAACCGCCTGCGCAGCCGCCAGTTGGCGCGCCTGAAGATCTTCCCCGGGGAGCAGCCCAAGGGCGCGCAACGCCCCGTGAAGGCAAGCTGAACACCAAGGTAAACCAATGACCAAACAGAATCAGATCTGGGCGACCGGCCGCCGCAAGACCTCGGTGGCGCAGGTGCGCCTCATCCCCGAGGGCGCCGGCAAGGTGACCGTCAACACCAAGCCCGTGGAAGACTACTTCCGCGGCCAGGAGCACCGGCTGCGCGACATCATGGCCCCCATCGGCGTGGCCATCGAAGGCGCCAAGAAGTTCGACTACATCCTCAAGATCGTGGGCGGCGGGCTTACCGGGCAGGCCGAAGCGGCCCGCCACGCCATCGCCCGCGCCTTGGTCAAGCTCGACGAGAAGAACAAGAAGGCGATGCGCGCCAACGGCTTCCTCACCCGCGACCCGCGCATGGTCGAGCGCAAGAAATCCGGCCAACCCAAGGCCCGCAAGCGGTTCCAGTACTCCAAGCGCTAAGCGCCGAAGCATCCATGGCGACTACGACCGGGGGGCGGACGACGCCCCCCGGTCCTGTTTTGGAGAAGGTCAAGATACGGGGCCTGGCCCGCCTGGCGGCCTGGATATTCGGGGTCTGGGGAGCCGTGGTGACGCTCAAAGCCCTCTACGACCTCTTCGCGGGCGAACCCGAAGCCAACCTCTTCGCCCCGCGCAAGTGGGCCTTCGTGACCCAGGAGCAGTGGCTGCGCTACGGGGGCTTCGAGCTCGCCTACGGCCTGGCCCTGCTGGGCCTGGCCTTCTACGCCGTGAAGTTCTCCCGGTTCCTGCCGGAGGTCGTCACGCGAGACCGGCAGGAACCGGAGTTCAAGCTCTTCGAGTAGCGGCCTACTTGGGCTTGGCGGCCTTCTCTTTCTTGGGAGCCGGCGCCTGCTCGTTTCCGGCCGCAGGCTGCCCGGAAGGCATCATGCCCATGCCGGGGCTCATCGGCTGTCCGGGCTGAAACTGTGCGGGAGCCATCATCGTGGGCCCGGAGCCGCTGTTGCGCATCGCGTCCCTCACGTGCCCTGCGACCGCGCAGAGCAGGCCCAACAGCCCCACGATCACGAGCACGCTGCCCGTCACGTCGCCGACGCGCTTGATGCAGGTGCTGGTCTCCTTGACGGCCTGCGTGAGCACCCAATAGCCCAGGACCGCGACCAGGGCATAGAGCGCCCCGACCAACAGTATGTCGTGCTGGGGAGTGTAGCCACAGGCCGGGCCGGGCATGGGCATGTTCTGAGCCGCGGCCGGCAAAGACACGAACAACGCGATCATTAAAGCTCTCATCGGTTGGCCTCCTCTACGCCTATAGTCTACGATGTCGGGAGCCTCCGAGCAAGCCGCCACCCCCAAAAAGGAACCGCCCAGACACTCGCGTGTCTGGGCGGTCTTTAGGTCGTCGGAAGCTTAGAGCTTCTTGACGTTCGCGGCGCGCGGTCCCTTGTCGGACTGCTGCACGTCGAACTCGACGGCCTGATTCTCGGCCAAAGTCTTGAACCCTTCACCGGTGATGGCCGTGTGATGGACGAACAGATCTTTGGAGCCGTCATCCGGCGTGATGAAGCCGAAGCCCTTCTGGTCATTGAACCACTTCACTTTCCCTGTAGCCATTATGTTGGTATTCCTCTTTAATTACTACTTTGCTCACATACGACTGTGGCGAGGGCAACGTCTACCCTTGTCTATATTATAGCAAGAATCACCGTGGAAATATAGGCTCCTTGGCCCGCGGCGCCGCCAGCCGGTCCGCCAGCCGCTCCACGAAGCCCAGCATCCCATTGAACCCCAAGAACGGCCGCTCGAAGAGCGCGTGGCTCCGGTAGCTCGGGAAGCCGAACTCCAGGATCGGGAAGCGCAGGCCGTGGAAGTCCTGCTCGCACCAACAGGTCACGAAGAGGTCCAGCGGCTCCTGCGTAAGCTTGCGCACCGCGGGGGAGGAGGAGCGCGGCTCGCAGAGCACCGGGACCGGGCCGGCCTGGTCCGGCAGATGCTGGGCGCGGCCCCTGACGATGGCTCCCGCCACGGTCATGCCCAGGTCCTCGGCGATGTCCCGGAACCCCTCGAACAGGTAGGGATCGCCCATGAAGGCGGTCCGGCGGTTCAGGAAGTACTGCGGGATGATCCATTGCAGCCGCGGGATGACCCGGGCCAGCTCCGCCGCGATGAAGGCCTCGGCCTCCTTGAGCCGGCCCGCGGCCTTGCCCACATCGCGCAGGAAGCGCTCGGTCTTGGGCAGGCCGAAAGGCAGCTCCGTCTCCACCAGAGCCGCGCCCGTGGCCCGGGCCAGGCTGCGCGCCGCGGCCCGGCCGTAGGGCAAAGAGACGATGAGGTCCGCCTCGGCCACGCGCCGCAAAGCCGCGGCCGGCTCGCCGCCCAGCCAGACCGAGACCGTCTCCAGGCCCAATGCCGCCAGCATCCGGCGCAGTTCGGCGAGGTTGCCGAAGTGGTCGGCCTCGTTGCGGTCCATGAAATAGCCCACGAGCGCGGCTTTCTTGAGCGGCCCTTTCTGGGCCTTGACCCGGCGCTTGCCCCCCAGGTCCAGACCGCGGGCCAGGGCGTTGAGCACCTGGCCGTAGCCGTCGAGCCAATCGCCGATGAGCGAATCCGGCGCGATGTCGATGGCGGGCTTGGAGAGCTTGCCCGCCAAGGACCGGATGACCCGGCCGTAGTCCACGCCCGTGATGGAGCACATGGGCAAGGCCGTGACCAGCACCAAGCCCGACTCCTTGAGGCCGTCCACGGTCAGGATGTGGCGCCGGATGATCTCGTCATGCTCCTTGACCACGCCGCGCGAGCAGACGTTGGTGAAGGCCACGCGGTGGCGGCCGCTGATGCGCAGGAGCGTCGAGCCCAGGTCGTGTCGGCCGTGGATGAAGTGGGACTTGTAGAGCACGCAGTCCGGGCCGTCCACCAGGATGTAGGCGTCCGGGATCGCGTTGACAGCGAGATAGACCCCCATGAGGGTCGGGAAGTTCATCGGCTTGCCGTGGCCTTCGGACATCATTGCCCCCCCATGAAGCGCGCATAGCGCCGCGGCAGCGGCCAGCGGCAGATGCCGTCGAGCTTCCGCACGCTGCGCACGGCCCCGGCCAGGCCCATCTCGAAGCAGTCCAAGGAGAACTGCGCCTTGCCGGCCTTGGCCAGGCGGGAATCGTAGGTGTACTCGGAGTAGACCGCCTCGAAGCGGCCCTCGCGCAGCAGGCGGGCAAGCTCCTCGGGCGTCTGGAAGAAGCTCAGCCCCGGGGCCTTCTTCTTGGCCTCCCCGAAGCAGAGAATCTCCACGCCGAAGCCCATCTCCCGCAGCAGGCGCAAGAGCGGCACGCCCCAGGTCTGCGCCGGGTCGGTCAGGCGCCGCATGTGGAAGCCGTCGACTACGAAAGCGACGCTGCGGCCGCGCGCCCGGCGGCGCGCCGCGTCCCAGCCCGCGGACAGCTCCTTGGCCGCCCTGGCCAGCGCCGGCTTGGCCCCGCGCTTGAGGCCCAGTTCCCCAGCCACCGCCCGCACCCAGGCCTGGGTCCCCTCCCAGCCGTAAGGCGCCTCGGGCCGCAGGGTCTTGATGGGCAGGTGCTCGAAGAACTCCTGGTAGGTCTTGGCATAGGCGCCGTTGGGGTAGAGGACCTGGACCTCGGCAGAGAGATAGGACTGCACCGCAGCCAGGCTCAATGACGGCATGACCCGGACGTTGATCTCGACGCCCGCATCCCTCAGCAAGGCGGACAGCTCCTGCAGGGCTTGGCCTTCGGGGAAGCCCACCAGGTTGACGCAGCGGCTGCGGCGCTGCACCTTGGCGAAGGACGGGTCTTCCTGGAGCCGGCGGAACAGGGCCAGGCACACGTCGAAGTCCTTGCAGCTGGTATGGTTGAGGTAGACGATGGGGATCTTGGTGCGCTTCTGCCAGCGCGCCACCACGGCCTCCGCGTCGTCGCCGATCACGGTCGGGATGCAGGTCGAGTGCACCACCACCGCCTCGGCGCGGCCCTCCGCGTGCGCCACGGCCGCGGCCAGGGCCTCGTCGAGCTTGCGTCCGCCGCCATGGATGACGTCGAGGTCGCGGAGGTTGGTCATCACGTTCCAGCGGCCCTCGCCCTCGTCGCCCCGAGGCGCCAGGGCGCCTCGGTCCCGCAGGCGCTTGCCTTTCTCCTCTCGCCTGCGGGGCCCGGGGTCTTCCCGAGGGCCTTCATCATGCCGCTCCACGAAAGGCGGCCAGGGGAACTTGAAGAAGGCCGGCAGGCTGGCATCATTGTAGCTGGGCGTGGCGTAGGAGCATTCCAGGTCCTGGTGCCAGACGTTGACCACGGGAGTCGAGCCCTCCAGGCACATGCGCACGTTGCGGCGGGGCTCGAAGTCGCAGAAGAAGTTGCGCCACTGGTCCGCCGCCCCCCAGACCTGGGAGTTGGGGCCCGGGTCATTGTCCCAGAGCGAGCCGTGCCAGGCCGCGAGGTCCTGCTCCGAAGGCCCCCTGGGGCCGGGGTCAGGACCGGGGCCAGGATCGGGGCCGGGCCCGGGATCAGGGCCAGGGCCAGGGCCAGGCTGAGCCGGAGCCGCCGATGAGACGACGGCCGGCGCAGGCTCGACGCCGGATGAGACGAATCCATCGCGGGAGAGCTCATGGAAGCGCTCGTCCTGGAAAGGGGTCGGGACCTTGGCCTTGGCCCGGTCGAAGTCCCAGAGCCGCTGCGCCAGAGCCAGGACCTTCTTGGAGAACTCGCAGCGCGGCGCGTGCTCCGCCGCGGTCACGCGCCGCCGCTCCGCCTCCCGCACCGCGGCCTCGCGCGGCAGGAAGGCCAGGACCTTGGTCCCTAGGCCCGCGGCGAAGCGTTCCACCACAGCGCGGTCCGCTCCCGGGTCGCGCAGGTTGCCGACCAGGCCGCAGAGCGTGATGCCGTTGGCGCTGTAGTTGCGCACCGCCCGGGCGATGTTGTTGACCGCGTAGAGGGACATCAGCTCCTCGGAGGTCACGATGACCACCTTGTCCGCGAAGCCCTGGCGCAGGGGCGCGGCGAAGCCGCCGCAGACCACGTCCCCGAGCACGTCGAAGAGCGCCACGTCGTGGCGCCCCTCGCTGAGGATGCCGGCGCCGTTGAGGAGCTCGATCATCCGGGAGATGCCCCGACCCGCGCAGCCGATGCCCGGCTCCGGCCCCCCGGCCTCCACGCAGTCCACGCCCAGCCGGCCGCGCACCAGCAGGCCGGAGAGGTCCCGGGCGTTGGCGTCCATGAAGGCCGACTGCTCCACCACGGTCTTGATGGGGCGGCCCTCGGTCAGGGCCACGGTGGTGTCGTGCTTGGGGTCGCAGCCCACCAGCAGAACCTTCTTGCCCTGCCGGGCGTAGACGGCGGCAAGGTTGGCGGCCAGCGTGGACTTGCCGATGCCGCCTTTCCCGAAGATCGCTATGCGCTGCATCAGATGTTCCCCTTGAGATTGGTCTTCTTCTTGAGTACAGGGTGGAACTCGTCCCAGCCGAACAGGTCGGGATACTCCCGCCAGGGCCCCTCGCAGGCCTGGAAGTGCGCGCACTCCGGGCAGCGGGGCCCCTTGGTCTTACCCTCGGTCCGGCGGGTCTTGGTGTAGTCCTCGATGATGGTGTCGGCGTCGAATATCTTGGTGGCCGGGATGATGCGCTCGGCCACATGGTCCTCGTAGCCCGACATGAAGCAGTAGGGGATGGCCTCGGTCATGACGCGCCGCCCGGCGGCGATGCCCACGTCGAGCCCCTTCTTGACCCAGGGCTCGATGAGCGTCTTGCGGGCGGTGAGCCATTCCTTGTTCTGGCCCGCGCGGCCGGTCATGTGCATGAAGGCGAATTGGAACTGCTCCACGCCGAGGGAGACGAGCAGACGGGCCACCTCCGGCAGATCGCGGTAGTTGACCTTGGTGACCACCGTGTTGGTGATCAAGCGCGCCCCGGCCTTCTTGACGTTGCGCATCCCGGCCGCGGTCTGCAGGAAGCTGCCCGGGACGCCGGTCAGGAAGTCGTGGAGCTCGGGCCGCGAGCCGTGCAGGGCCGGCCCGAACTCGCTGACCCCGGCCGCGACGAGTTTCTTGACCAGCCCGGCGTAGCAGAGGGTGCGGCCGTTGGTCTGGATCTGGACGTCCTCGTAGCCCAGGCCGCGGGCGTGGCGCACCGCCTCGATGAGGCCCTTGTGCAGGGAGGGCTCGCCTCCGGTGAAGACCACTCCCGTGGCCCCGGAGCGGCGGCCCTCGGCCAGGGCCCGGCGCAGCTCGGCCCCGGACTTGGCCGGCAGCTTCTCGCGCTTGTCCCCCTGCACGCAGAACCGGCAGAGGTTGTTGCAGGCGAAGCCCACCTTCAAGTCGATGCGCTCGGTCAAGACAGGGCCCTCGCGGCTCCGGATTTGAACAGGTCCCAGGCCCGTTCGCCATAGGGGATCAGCAGCGAGACCAGGTTGCCCCGGCGCGCCACGGTGTACAGGGAGCCGAGGAATATCCATAACGCAAAGGGGATCGTCTGATAAAAGGTGTATTCCGCCGGGGCCGGCCGGGAAGCCAGCCAGGTCTTGAGCGCGTCCACCTCATCCTGCGTGAGTCCGTCCGAGAAGCGGCCCCCCAGTTTTTCGGAGAGGTCCTGGTCTTTCTGAAGGGTCCTCCAGGTCTCGTCTGAAAGGACCACTCCGGGCTGGAGGTGCTCGGGCTTGAGCTCCCGCAGGCTCTCCAGCTCGATGTACCAATGGAAGACCAGGCGCGCCACGGACAGGAACACGCCGAAATTGAACGTCATCTTCAGAGCCCTCACGATGATCGCCAGGATGTCCCAATGGCCGTAGACCGCGCCCCCGGACATCGCGGCCGCGATGCAGGCCAGCGCCAGATAACCCACCCGGCGGTCGCGCAGGACCATCGTGATCTTGCCCCAGGCCACGAACATGAGCAGGAAGAGCACCACGTTGCCGAAGGGTCCCCAGGCCAGCTTTTGCGAATAGCGCTGCGAGGTCCCCGTGAGATAGAACAGGGCGTAGAGGTTCACCACCAAGGTGAGGTACTGGTAGCGGTAGGGCCAAGCCTCGCGGACGCGGACCTCGATGACATCGGCCTTGGCCTTGAGCCAGACCTTCCAGTCGATCCTCCGCAGCCCGGACGTCCGCAGGAGCAGGTGCCCGACCGTCTCCGCGGCGAAGACCAAGCCGGCCGGCACGAAGATGTTGACCAGCAGGAGCATGAACAGCAGCAGAGGATAGCCGGGGATGTTGGGGTTGATGAGCGCGACCAGGAAGGCGAAGAGGGTGAAGAGCTTGGCGTCGCCGGCGGGCCAGATGGCCAGGCGCCACATGGTGAAGGCGGCCGTGAAGCTCAGGGCCATGTGGATGAGCATCTTGGAATAATAGCGCCAGGGCATGTAATGCTCCCCGATGCGCCCCAGGCGGACGCCCTGGTGGCCCAGGATGGAGTTCCAGAGCAAGAAGGCCAGCCCGGCCGCGCCGGCGAGCAGCCCCAGGACGATCCAGCTGTTGCGGACCCGGCGCTGCGACCAGTCCTCGTAGGAGACCACCAGGCCCAAGGCCAGGAAAAGGTAGTAGTAGAACTCCGCGATCACGAGTCCTCCCGGACCCGGCGCGCGACCCAAGCCGGGTCCGTGAAGACGGGGCAGAGTTCCGCCTCCGAGTAGTAGACGCCGAGCTGATAGAGCCCCGCGCAGAGGGCCTGGAGCCGGCACTGCGGGCAGCGCTCGCCTTTCTTGTAGGTCCAGGCGCTGCGGTCCTGGACGCGCAGGCCCTTCTCGTCCAGGAAATAGATCCGGCGGCCCTCGTTCTTGACGAGCTTGCGCGTCTCGGTGGAGCGGTAGGGGAACTCGGACATGAAGCACAAGGGGACCCGCTCCACCCGGAAGGACCGCCCGGTGGCGGCGAGCCAGGTCATGGCCTTGTGCAGTTCGACCTCGAAGTCCCGCAGACGGGGCACGAGCTCGTCCTTGGCCGCGCTCTCGTTCATCAGGGGGTCGAGATTATTCCAGACGAAGTGCCGCACCTGCGGGGCCTGTTCGACGACCCAGCGCACCAGCTCGCTCAGATGCCCGGCGTTGGCCTTGCTGATCACCGTGTTGATGTCCACGCGGATGCCGAGCTTGCCGGCATGACGCAGGGAGCGCCGGATGTTCTCAAAAGAGTCGGGGTTGGAGGAGAGCCGGGCCTGCACCTCGGGACGGCAGGAGTAGATCGAGATGTGCATGTGCGCCAGCCCCGCGCGCGCCAAAGAGCGGAGGTAGCGCGGGTCAGCGGTCTTCTGCCCGTTGGTGATCAGCCGCGGGATGAGCCTGCGCTCGACCGCGTAGGCCACCAGCCGCGGCAGTTGGGGGAACATGGTGGGCTCGCCGCCGGTCAGGATCACGCCCGAGGCGCCGTCCTTGGCGAAGGAATCGATCCAGGTCGCGGCCTCCTTCCAGGAGATGACCCGGCCGTTGGCCGGGTTGGAGCAGAAGAGGCACTTCTGGTTGCAGACCCGGGAGACCTGGAGGTAGGCGAGCTCAGCCATGCTTCCTCTTGACGGGCCGCAGCCCTGAGAACCCCTTCTCGCGGACCTCGCGCACGCTCATCCCGTCGCAGCGCGCGGCCCGGGCGCAGCGCGCGCAGGCCGAGCCCTTGGCGAAGAACCGCGCCCGGACGAAGAACTCGGCGAATCCGACGATGTCGGGCTTGCTCCCCAGCCGGAAGACCTCGCCGGTCCCCTTCTGCCCCAGGCACAGCGGCCCGACCTTGGCCGGCAGGCGCCCGGCCCGGCGCAGCCGCGCGATGTCCGGACAGAAATCGCGCATGAAGCACTGCGGGCAGGACGCCCCCAAGCAGCTGGGCGCCTTGCCGCCGCCGAGGTAGCGCCCCAGCAGGCGGCGGCGGCCGCGCACCTCGTCGAGGATCTTCTCCGGGGACTGGATGAGGGCCTCGAAGCCCTCCAGGTAGTCCGCGCGCAGCCGGTTGGTGAAGATGTGCAGGTCCGGCCGCCGCGCCAGCCTCAGCGCCCGGTGCAGGCGCGCCAGGTCCCGGGGGTCGGAGAAGTCGCAGAAGAGGTCCTCGCGGTTGCGCCAGGCGTCTCCGAACGGGACCAAGGCCAGGAGGTCGAACTCGCGCACGCCCACCTTGATGTAGAACTCGAGGAGCCGGCGCAGGACCGGCAGGTTGAGGCGGTTGATGACCACGTCCACGCTCACGATGAGCCCGGGCACGGCCAGGGCCGCGCGCAGGCCGGCCAAGGCCTGGACGAAGGAGCCCGGGACCCGGGTGAGCCGGTCGTGCAGGGCCGCGGTGTGGCCGTGCAGAGAGAAGGTCACTTCATCGAGCCCGGCCGCGACCGCCGCCTGGAGGAAATCCGGATAGCAGAAGCGGCGCCCGTTGGTGATGGTCTGGATGTGGGTATAGCCGAGCTCCTTGGCCAGGCCCACCGTCTTCAGGTAGCCGGGGTGGAGGGTGGGCTCGCCGCCGCTCAGGACCACGCGCCGCAGTCCCTGGCGCCGGCCGCGGGCCAGCTCCCGGCGCAGGGTGTCCCAGGGCACGGTGTCGCCGTCCTGGGCCCCGCGGTCGTGGCAGAAGAGGCAGCGCTGGTTGCAGCACCGGGTGAGCCTCACCCAATGCCGCTTCTCGGCCACGCCCTGCCCTGTGTCAGCCACCGTGATCGCGCCTACCAGGCCCCGTAGAAACGCCGGTCATCCATGGGAGTGGGGACCGGGCAGTCCTCCTTGCGCACGGCCAGGATCTTGGCCGCCAGGGACTTGATGCTCTTGGCGAAGGGCGACTTGGGCGCGCGTTCGACCACGGTCTTGTGCCGGGCGAACTCGGCTTCGCGCACGGCCAGGTCGCGCGGCACGTACTCCAGGATGCGGGTCCCGATGATCCGGGCGAAGTGCTCGAGCCGCTTGCGGTCGACCTTGCCGTCCTTGAGATTGGCCACCAGGCCCGCGAGGTAGACGCCGTTGGAGGCGTAGGTGCGCACGGACTTGGCGATGTTGTTGGCGGCGTAGAGGGCCATGAACTCCTCGGAGACCACGATGACGATCTTCTCCGCGAAGCCCTTGCGCAGGGGCGCGGCGAAGCCGCCGCAGACCACGTCGCCGAGCACGTCGAAGACCGCGATGTCATAGCCTCCCCCCCCGAGGACCCCGAGGTCCTGGAAGGCCTCCAGCATCAGCGAGATCCCCCGGCCCGCGCAGCCGACCCCGGGCTCCGGGCCGCCGGCCTCGGCGCAGTCGATGCCCAGCCGGCCCTTGACCAGGAGGTCGGCGGCCTTGAGCTCGCCGCGGTCGCGGTTGCCGAAGGTCCGGGCGTGCTTCTCCATGAAGGTCTCGATGAGGCTGCCGTCGACGAGTCCGACCGTGGAGTCGTGCTTGGGGTCGCAGCCGATGTGGAGGACCTTGCGCTTCTGCAGGGCGTAGACGGTGCTCAAGTTCGCCGCGATGGTGGACTTGCCGATGCCGCCCTTGCCGAAGATGACGATGTTCTGCGTCTTGGCCCTGCGTTTATTCTCGATATTATAATGATACCAATCTGCGGACAGGCGCGGACAGGGCCGCGCGGGGAGGCTCTTTACCGGGATGGCGCAAATTGCCACAATACGGCCCATGAGAACAAAACTCCTGCTCGCCGTCTTTTTGGCCCTCCCGGCCGCCGCCCGCGCCGCCACCTTGCAGGAGCAAGCCGCGCAGTTCGTCGCGGACTATTCCCATCTTTACCAAGGCGTCTACACCGCGGCCCAGGAAGCCTCCTGGAAAGCCTCCACGGACGTCACCCCCGAGCACGAGGGCCTGCGCACCGGCGCCAACCAGGCCTTGGCGTCGTTGACCGGCAGCCCCTACATCATCGCCCAGGCCCGGGAATTCCTCAAGCGCAAAGCCGAGCTCGCCCCGCAGACCGTGCGCGAGCTCCAGCGCATCTGGTGGATGGCGGCCGAGGACCCCGGCGACATCCCCGAGACCGTGGCCAAGCGCGTGGAGGCGGAGAGCAAGCGGTCCAGCGCCATGGACTCCTTCTCGTTCTGCGTCGAACGCTCCAGCGACGGCAAGGCCTGCGCCAAGCCCACCACGCCCAACGAGATCGACAACATCCTGGCCTCGACCGCCACGGACGCGGCCACTCACCTCAAGTACTGGCTCGCCTCCAAGGAGATCGGCCCCGCCCTCAAGCCCGGCCTGGTCAACCTGCGCGGCTTGCGCAACGAGGTGGCCCGCCACTTCGACTACCCCTCCTATTTCGACCTCCAGGTGGCCTGGTACGACATGACCACGCCGGAGATGATGGCCATGCTCGAAAGCGTGCTCAAGGACATCCAGCCCCTCTACGAGCAGGTCCACTGCTACGCCAAGTACGAGCTGGCCAAGCGCTACCATGAGCCCGCGCCCAAAGGCCCCATCCCCGCCCAATGGCTGGGCAACCGCTGGGCCCAGGGCTGGCCCGGTCTCGTGGAGGGCGTGGACCTCGACCCCTACTTCAAGGGCCGCACGCCCGAGTGGATCGTCAAGCAGGGCGAAGCCTTCTACACCTCGATGGGCCTGGCCCCCCTGCCCGACAACTTCTGGCAGAACTCCGACCTCTACCCCGTGGCCCAGAGCCTGCGCAAGAAGAACACCCACGCCTCGGCCTGGCACATCGACCTCGACCACAACGTGCGCTCCTTGCAGTCCGTCGAGCCCAACGCGGAGTGGTGGGCCACCGTGCACCACGAGCTCGGCCACATCTTCTACTTCCTGGCCTATGCGCGGCCCGAGGTGCCCATCCTCCTGCGCGACGGGGCCATGCGCGCCTTCCACGAGGGCTTCGGCGACATGGCCGCCATCGCGGCCAACCAGGCGCCTTACCTGCGCCAGGTCGGGGTCCTGCCCAAGGACGCCAAGATCGACGAGAACCGCTGGCTGCTCGCCGAGGCCATGGATTCCATAGTCTTTCTGCCTTTCTCCGCCGGCACCATGACGCATTGGGAGCGGGACCTCTACGCGGGGGACATGCCTCCCGAACAGTGGAACGCGCGCTGGTGGCAGTACGCCCGCCAGTACCAGGGCATCGCGCCCCCCGAAACCCGCGGCGAGGAGCTCTGCGACGCCTGCACCAAGACCCACATCAACGACAACCCCGCCTACTACAACACCTACGCCATCGGCACCGTGTTCAAATACCAGCTGCACGACCACATCTGCCGCAATATCCTGCACCAGGACCCCCGCCGCTGCGACTACTACGGCAGCAAGGAAGTCGGCGACTTTCTAAAGGACCTGCTCTCCAAAGGAGCGACGGAGGATTGGCGCGCGCTCATGCGCGAGAAGACCGGCGCGGACCTCTCCAGCAAGGCCATGATGGACTACTTCAGCCCGCTGATGGACTATCTCAAGAAGGAGAACAAAGGCCGCGCCTGCGGCTGGAAGTAGATGGAGCTCTCGGCCCGGTTCTTCATCCAGCTGGCCGTCATCCTGGCGGCCTGCCGGACTTTGGCCTGGCTGGGGCGGCGGGCCCTGCAGCCGGCGGTGGTCTGCGAGATCGTGGCGGGCATCCTGCTGGGGCCGTCCCTCTTGGGCCTGCTCTGGCCCGCGGCCTACGCCTGGCTCTTCCCCAAGGCCGGGCTGGCGGCCCTGTCCGCGGCGAGCCAGGTGGGCCTGGCGCTCTACATGTTCGTAGTCGGCCTGGAGTTCCGCACCGACCTCCTGGCCGCGGGCTGGCGCAGCTCCGCGGCCGTGTCGCTCGCCGGCATCGCCGCGCCCTTGGCCCTGGGCGCCTGGCTGGGCGCCAGCCTCACGCCGGCCGCCGCTTACTTCGGAGCCGGGATCTCCCGGCCGCAGGCCATGCTCTTCACCGGGGCGGCCCTGTGCATCACCGCCTTCCCGGTGCTGGCGCGCATCATCACGGAGCGGGGCTTGACCGGCACGCGCCTGGGCACCATGGTCCTGGGCGCGGGCGCCTTCAACGACGCGGCGGCCTGGGCGCTCTTGGCCGTGCTCCTGGCCGGCCTGGACTCGGCCCCCAGCCTGGCGGCCCTGGCCGTGGGCGGCGGGCTCGCCTATGTCGCGCTGGTCTTCTGGGCCGTGCGGCCGGCGGCGCGCTGGTTCGTCGCGCGCCATCCCAGGGCGGCGCTGGGGCCGGGGGCCCTGCCCGTGGCCTGCGTCGCGCTGGCGCTGGCGGCCTGGTACGCGGACTTCATCGGCCTGCACGCCGTCTTCGGCGCCTTCCTGCTCGGCGCGGCCATGCCGCGGGGCACGTTCGCCGACGCCCTGCGCGCCAAGATCGAGCCGGTGACCACGGCTTTGCTCGTGCCGCTGTTCTTCGCCTTCTCCGGCATCAACACGCGGCTGGGCCTGCTCGCCGCGCACGGGATGTGGGCCACGGCCGCGGCCGTCTTCCTGGTCGCCACCGCGGGCAAGGGGGCGGCCTGCGCGCTGGCGGCCCGGGCCGGAGGCTGGCCCGCGGCCGAATCCGCCGCCGTGGGCGCGCTCATGAACGCGCGCGGGCTCATGGAGCTCATCCTGCTCAACATCGGCCTGCAGCGCGGCCTCATCACCCCGACCTTCTTCACCGTGCTGGTCCTGATGGCCGTGGCCACGACCATGGCCGCCTCGCCCGCCTTCGAGCTGCTGCGGCCGCTGCTGAAGGACGCGACGACGCTCCCCGCCCCGGCTCCCGCGCCTACAGCAAGGCCAGGAGCTCCCCGGGCCGGCGGATGAGGACCCGCGCGCCGAAGCGCTCGAGCTCCTCGGCGTCGCGGAAGCCCCACAGCGCTCCCACCGGGAACATGCCCGCCGCCACGGCCGCCTTCATGTCCACGCAGGTGTCCCCCAAATAGAGTACCGCGCCGGGTCGGACTCCCATGGCCCGAGCTGCGGCCAAAGGCCCGGCCGGGGCCGGCTTTAAAGGGACCTTGGGCCGCGCGCCGCGCACCACGGCGAAGCGCCAGCGCGGCAGGAGCTCGGCCACGCACTCCTCGGTGAACCGTTGGGGCTTGTTGGAGACCACGGCCATGGGCAGGCCCCGCCGGGCCACTCCTGCGAGCATCCGGGCCACGCCCGGATAAGGCCTCGTCTCGTCCATGCTGTGCTGTTCGTAGAGCTCCTCGAAGCGCCGGGCCCGGGCCCGCAGGCCGGGGCCGCGCAGGGCGCGGGACGGGAAAGCCCGCACCAAAAGCTCGGTCAGGCCGTCACCCACGAAATGCTTGTAGGCCTCCTTCGGATGCGGCGGCAGGCCCAGTTCGGCCCGGACCAGGTTCACGCAGCTCGCGATGTCCGCGAGCGTGTCGAGCAAGGTCCCGTCGAGGTCGAAGAGTACGGCCTTGAAGCCGGGCATGGCATCAGCCCCGGGCCAGGTTGAGAACGCCGCCGGCCAGCAGGATGTCGCGCTCCCGCGGCGCGACTTCGAGACGGGCCTTGATGCGCAGTCCTCCCGCCTGGACCTCGACCTGCGTCTCCCCCTTCTGCAGGGCCGCGCGTATGCCGGGGATGCTCAGGGTCTGTCCCTGGGAGAGGCGGTCGTAGTCCGCCGCGTCGGCGAAGACCAGCGGTACGATGCCGAAGTTGATGAGGTTGGCGCGATGGATGCGCGCGAAGCTCTTGGCCAGCTTGGCCTTGATGCCCAGGTAGCGCGGCGCCAACGCCGCGTGCTCGCGCGAGGAGCCCTGGCCGTAGTTCTCGCCGCCCACGATGAAGCCCCCGCCCGAGGCCTGGGCGCGCTTGGCGAAGCCCTCCTCGATGATGGCGAAGACGAAATCGCTGATGGCCGGGATGTTGCTGCGCAAGGGCAGGACCTTGGCGCCCGCGGGCATGATGATGTCCGTGCTGATGTTGTCGCCGACCTTCAGCAGCACCTCCCCCTCCAATGACTCCGGCAGGGGCGGCGTCTCGGGCAGAGGCTTGATGTTCGGCCCGCGCACGATCGCCACGGAATCCGGGTCTTGGGCCGGCCGGATGAACCAGTCGCTCTTGAAGGTATAGAGCTTAGGATAGTCGATCTTCGGGTAGGTCCCGTGCCCGCGCGGATCCGTGATGCGGCCGGTCAGGGCCGAGGCGGCCGCGGTCTCGGGAGAGCAGAGGTAGACCTGGTCGTCCTTGGTGCCGCTGCGGCCCTTGAAGTTGCGCGGGAAGGTGCGCAGGGAGTTGACCCCGGTGCCTGGCGCCTGGCCCATGCCGATGCAGCCCAGGCAGCCCGCCTCGCAGATGCGCGCGCCCGCCTCGAGCAGGGCCTTCAAGCCGCCCATGGCCAGGACGTTCTCCAAGGTCTGGCGGCTGCCCGGGTTGATCTGGAGCTCGACCGAGGGGTGCCGGAACTTGCCCTCCAGCATCTTGGCCGCGACCATGAAATCCCGGTAGCTGCCGTTGGTGGAGGAGCCGATCAAGACCTGCTGGACCGGGACGGCGGAGAGTTCCCGGGCGGGCTTGACGTTGTCGGGGTTGCTGGGGCAGGCGACCAAAGGCTCGACGCTCCCCAGGTCCAGCTCCGTGGCCTCGTCCCAGCGCGGGTCCGGGCCGGTCTTGAGCTCCCGGAAATCACTCTCCCGGCCGTTGCGCGCCAGGTACTGCCGCGTCACCTCGTCGCAGGGAAAGATGCCGGCGGTGCAGCCCATGTCCACGGCCATGTTGGCCACAGCGGCGCGGTCCGCCATGTCGAGAGCGGCCACCCCGGGGCCGAAGAACTCGAGGATCTTGCCGATGCCCGCCTTGCAGGTGTGGCGCCGCAGAAGCTCCAGGATGAGGTCCTTGCCGGAGACGAAGGGCGCCAGCTTGCCGGTGAGGCGCACGCCCCAGACCTTTGGGGTCATGAGGTGGTAAGGCCGGCCCGCCATGGCCAGGGCCACCTCGACTCCGCCCGCGCCCATGGCGAGCATGCCCAGGCAGCCCCCGGTGGTGGTGTGGCTGTCCGAGCCCAGCAAGGTCCGGCCCGGGACGCCGAAGCGCTGGCGATGCACGTGGTGGGACACCCCGTTGCCGGCCGGGGAGAGTATGACGCCGAACTTGGCGGCGCAGGACTGCAGGAAGCGGTGGTCGTCGGCGTTGCGCGAGTCGGTCTGGATGATGTTGTGGTCGATGTAGCTGACCGCCAGGTCGACCTTGACCTTGGGCAGCCCCAGGGCCTCGAACTCGAGATAGACCATCGTTCCGGTGGCGTCCTGGGTGAGGGTCTGGTCGATGCGCAGGCCGATCTCGCGGCCCGGCCCGGGCGTGCCCTCTATGAGGTGCTCCGCGATGATGCGGCCGGCGATGGTATCTTTCATGTTCCGGGTCTCCTACCCGGAATTCTAGCGGATTTTTGGAGGAGAAGGGCTAGCGGGAGGCGAAGGACCCCGGCACCCAGTCTACGATGACGCGCCGGGCCGAGAAGACCGCGCGGCCCGAGGTCGGGCGCGGAGGCAAAGACTGCTTGACGGGATTGAGGAGAGAGGGGACTTGCGCCCCACGGCTGAGCGCCGCGGCTTGGAGCCAGCCGCCCGCGGCCATAGGCAGGGCCGGCGAGGCCACGGCGTCGCGCATCCCGCTATCGGACACGGCGGCGATATCCGACGCTGCCGAAAGCGTGGGCATCCGGTCCATGTGCGTGACCACCCAACCGGCCACGAGGACGACCCCGGCGGCGCCTATGAACAGCTTGGTCGGTAAAGGGGAATCCCAGTTCATACCGACATTATAGGGGACACCCCCCGTTCGAGAAAGGGTCGAAGGTCCTACCCTCCTAGGCCCCTGCCCGCACCGCCGCCTTGACCCTGGGGGGTGATTTTGAGGATACTCTGGACAGCGACGTCTTCCCGGGGGAAGCCATGAGCACGAAGAAGCTGCCGGTCATCAATCCAGCGACCGAAGAGGTCGTAGGCGAGATCCCCAATCAAGGGGCCCCGGAGGTCTGCGCCGCGGTGGCCCGGGCGCGCGCGGCCTTCCCGCAGTGGCGCCGGACCCCGGCGCATGAGCGGGCCGAGCTCATGCAGCGCGTCGCCCGAGGCTTGCGGGACAGGACGGAGCGCTTGGCCGTGCTCCTCACCAAGGAAGGCGGCAAGCCCCTGCGCGAGAATCGCGACGAGGTGGGCTGGTGCGCCTCGGCTTTCGACTACTACGCCGGGCTCTGCCGCGCCGAGCGCGGCCGGGTCATCCCCTCCATCGAGGCCAGCCAGCTGGCCTTCGTGCTCCACGAGCCCTACGGCGTGGTGGGCGCCATCGTGCCCTGGAACTATCCTCTGCTGCTGGCGGCTTGGAAGCTCGCCCCGGCTCTGGCCGCGGGCAACACCGTGGTCCTCAAGCCGCCGAAGCAGACGCCTCTGTCCACCGTGGCCTGCCGGGAGATCTACTCCTGCCTCCCCGCGGGCGTCGTGGAGATCGTGACCGGCGCAGGCGTGCCCACGGGAGAGGCCTTGGTGCGGGATCCCGGCACGGACCTCATCGCCTTCACCGGCTCTTTGGAGATGGGCAAGCAGGTGGCCGCGGCCTGCGCGGGGATGGCCAAAAAGACGCATCTGGAGCTGGGCGGCAAGGACGCGTTCGTGGTCTGCGAGGACTCGGACCTGGAGGTGGCGGTCAAGGCCGTGGCCTGGGCCGCGTTCCTCAACACGGGCCAGGTCTGCACTGCGACCGAGCGGGTCTACGTGCACCAGTCCATCTACCGGGAGTTCCTGGAGCGGCTCAAGGCCTTCACGCAGAGCCTGAAGGTCGGCGACGGCATGGACCCGCGGACCGACGTTGGGCCGCTCATCGACGCGGCGGGCCGCGAGAAGGTCGAGGCGCAGGTGGCCGAGGCCCTCCGGCTCGGAGCCAGGCTGGTCTGCGGCGGCCGGCGGCCGGCCAAGCTCAAGAAGGGCTTTTTCTACGAGCCGACGGTGCTCTCCGGCGTGGACCACGGGATGGCCGTGATGCGCGAGGAGACCTTCGGCCCGGTCTGCCCGGTCATGCCTTACCAGGACTTCGACGAAGCCGTGCGCCTGGTCAACGACTCGCCCTACGGCCTGGGCGCCAACCTCTACACCCTGGACGCCCGCAGGGTCAAGCAGTTCTTCGAGGGCGTGCAGGCGGGGAGCATCTGGATCAACGACCCGCTGACCGACAACGACGCGGGCCCCTTCGGCGGCTTCAAGGCCAGCGGGGCCTCGCGCGAGCTGGGCGAGGAGGGTCTGCGGGAGTTCCAGCAGGCCAAGCACGTGCACTGGGATTTCGAGCAGAAGGCCAAGCCGTGGTGGTATCCCTACGGGGCCAAGGGAAAGAGGATCGAACCATGAAAAAGAGATTAACCCAGATCCTTGGGGTCGTGCTGACCAGCCGGCCCTCCATCGTGCTCTTCAACCTCATCATCGTGGTCATCTCCACCCTGACCATCTATCACGCCGCCCGCCTGCTGGCCACTCCGGCCAACGACTACAACGAGATCGAGCTGATGCTCGACGGGATAGGCACCATCCTCATCGCCTACGGGGTGGCTATCGAGGAAAGGGCCTCCTTGCTCAAGTTCTTCAAGCTCTGCCCGCTCCATGAGCATGTCGAGGAACGGTTCGAGAACCAGACCTGCCACTTCTACGGCTTGCTGCTCCTGATCCTCGGCCTGCTCATGGAGACCACCGTGCAGGCGGTCAAGCTGCCCAACCGCATACTCAACACCGAGGGCCTGGAGGGCGTCATCTTCGGGATCGGCGTGTTCTTCTGCTCGATCGCGGTCGCGCTCCTCTGCCGGGCCTCCCAGCTGCTCGTGACCGGCGCCGCCGGAGAGGACGCGCCGGGAGGCTGAAAGGAGCGGACCCTAGAAGAGCAGGTCGATCTCGCCGTAGAAGTTGTAGGCGGGCTTGGCCCCGACGGCGTAGTTGGGGTTGAACACGAACTTCAGCGGGACGATGAGTTGGAGGGGCACCCAGAGCCACCTGGGCAAAGTGTAATTGTCGAGGCCGATGAGCGGACCCAACTGCAGGCCCACGGCCGGGCTCAGCAAGAGGTGCTGCTGGCCGCTGCGGCTTTGCAGGCCGGTCTCCAGGTAGGAGTAGACTCCGAAATACCTCTTGCGCGAAACCCAGACGTCGCAGTTGTAGGTGCCGCCGACCTTGTACTGCGAGACGCTGGCTTCGGAATATTTCGCAGCGAGATTGACGGACCCCGTGTAGCCCACCCATTGGTCCACGGTCCCGGTCTTGTCCGGCGCGTCATGATAGTTGTTGTACGAGCTCATGTTGAGGCGCAGGCCGTAGAAGTCCCGGGGGGTCCCCCACATGTCGTAGGTGCCCAGGTTCAATATCACGGAATTAGCCACCCTGGTCCTGACGAAATTCCGCTGCGACAGCGGGGCGTTGACCTTCTTGAGTTCGGCGAGCTTGGCCGGGTCGAGCTTGTAATCGTCGAGGTCGCTGCCGAACGGGACCGGCATCATGGAGAGCGCCGCGAAGTTGTCTATGAAGAACCCCTGGAACTTTTCCTCATCGTCCGGGACCCGGGCGAGGATATCGTCGGGGTCGCCTTGCCGGGCCCGGTCATAGGCCCGCCAGACCTCGAGCAAGGACTGCGTCACCGCCGCGGTCACCTTGACCGCCGCCTCGGGCATCTCCCGCCAGGCGAGATGGTCGTAGGTGTCCGCGGATTTCCAACGCTTTCCGCCCCGGAAGAGCATGTGGTCGCCGTAGGTCTTCCAGATCTCGCCTCCGAGGTTCATCACGTCCAGGCCGATCCTGTTGTAGAAATCGTGGAGCGCCTTGTTGTTGATGATCCCGCCGAATATGGTGCGGTTGACGACCATGTGGCCCGAGGCGAAGGAGTCTTCCAGGAAGTGGTCGGCGAAGGCGTTGTACATGAAGGCATAGGACAGGTCCGTGGCGGATCGGGCCTTGTCGCTTTGCGCGCATTTACCGGCTTCCTGGGCCAGGTGGATGGCGAAGGCGTGCAAAGTCAGATATTCTCTCAGCAGATTGTCGGAGTCGAGGTCGCGGAACACGTCCGGGCCGTTCTTCGGCGACTTGAGCAGTTCCAGGTCCGGCTTCTCGAATTGCCGGATCTGGTCTTCCAGGGAATCCCCGTAGTCGAAGAAATGGCCGTTGTTGATCAGAGCCATGTAGGGGAATTTGGGCTTGATCTTGATGATATCGGAATAGGCCGCGCTGTCCTTGAAATCCGCCATCGCCACGTTCTGCAGGTGGATGATCGCGTTGGTGTCCGAGTATCTGTAGGAGAGGCCCTCGTTGAGGGTGAACAGGTTCTCCTCATAGTCTCCGGAAAGGGCGTTGAGGACGCCGCAAGTGGCGAGGTTCGGAGGGTTGGACAGCTTGGTGAAATACACCGTATCGCTCTCCCGGTCATACTGGGCCCCCAGGTTCTCGGAGAAGAACGAAAGAGCCGCGTCCGTGCTCGGGAAAACCCCGTCTTGGACCAAGGCCTGGATGAAATTCCGGCAAGCCTTGTCGCCGACGGCCTTGTGCTCGCTGTAGACGAAACCGAAAGCCCCCGGGCTTGCGGCGACCATGATGCAGACGACCGCGAAGAATCTCTTCACAAGGTGTCAGGGCGCCTGCGGCTTAGGCACCAGCCCGGTCCCCGCGCACTGCCGGTAGTCCACCACGGCCTCGATGAGGCCCGCCACCTCGGCCGGGGCCTTGGGGGGGCAGCCCCGCACCGGCACCGCCAGATAATCCGAATAGGCTTTGTGCCGCTCGCGGCAGTAATCCTCCAGGGAGAACGAAGAAACGCGCGACAGGGGCAGTTCCACCTGGGCCGAGGACTTCTCCCGCTCAGCCTTCTGCCTCAGGGAAAGATAATAGCCCCCGCCGATGGCTCCGCCCGCCACCAGCAGCGCAAGGGTCAACGTGGTCCCGGAACTCGCCATGGTCAGGAAGTGCGCACCGCGTCGAGCAAAGCCCGGAAATCCGCCGCCGTGCGGATGCGCTGGTCCGGGTCCGGATGCAGGGCCCCGTCGATGAGCACGTCGAAGGAGCGCGGCAAGGACGGCTCCAAAGCCGAGGGCTTGGGGTAGTCGGCGGCCATCTTCTGGGCGAAGCTGGCCGGCGGCGGGTAGGGGCGGCGGCCCGTCACCATCTCGTAGAGGCAGGTCCCCAAGGAGTAGATGTCGGACTCCGGGCGGACCATCCCGTGCTCCTGCTCGGGGGCCATGTAGTAGGGCGTGCCCGCCACCGTGTTGGTGACCTCGAAGCCCAGCTTGCGCCCGGTGAGCGTCTGCAGAGTGTCCTTGACCCGCCGGGAGATGCCGAAGTCCATCACCTTGACGATGCCCTGATCCGTGATCATGATGTTGGCCGGCTTGAGGTCGCGGTGCACCACGTGGTGGCGGTGCGCGAAATCGAGGGCCGCGCAGACGGGCTTGAGGAGGTCCCGGGAATAGGCGAGCGGGAGCCGGCCCTGGCGCGACAGGAGCTCGGCCAGGGAGCGGCCCGACAGGAACTCGAAGACCAGATAGAGCCCCCTCTGGTCGGAGACGATGGAGTGGATGTCCACGATATGGGGATGGTGCAGCGCCGCGACCGTGCGCGCCTCGTCGAGGAGCTGCGCCTTGGCCGCCGCGTCGATCTGGAACTCATCCAGGAGCATCTTGATGGCGACCTTGCGGCCCAAGGCCTTGTCCACGGCCTCATAGACCACGCCCATGCCGCCCTGGCCCAACGCCTGGCCGATGGCGTAAGACTCGTCTATGGCTGACTTCACGCGCAGGTCCCGCACCCCCAGTCCCACGGGCGGCGCCGGCGGCGCGGATCGCGCCCAGCGCGCGCCGAAGACATGCAGCAGCCCCAGCGCGATGAGCAGCCCCCCCGCCACCGAGCTCAGCAGGATGACCAGGAACTGCTTGCGCCGGGGCGTGACCACAGGCGCCGGCGGCGCGGCGGCCCGGCTCGCGGTGGGCGCCAGGTCCAAGCCGTAGGCCGCGGCCGCGTCGTGATAGACCGGCTCGAACTGCGGGTTGATCTCGGCCGCCTTCTTGAGGTCGGCCACCATGGACTCCAGGTCCCCCATCTTCTCGTGGGCGAAGCCCCGGTTGGCGAAGGCGTAGGCGTTCTTGGGGTTGAGCTCCAGGGAATGGTTGGCGTCGGCCAGCGCGTCGTTGAAGCGCCCCAGGTGGTTGTAGGCGAAGGAGCGCGCGTCGCGCGCCGCGGTCTCGGTGGGATTGATGGTCAAGGCTTGGCTGGCGTTGGAGACCGCGTTGTCGTACTGGCCGATGAGGTTATAGGCCGCGGCGCGGTAGTAGTAGGCCGCGGTGTTGTTGGGGTCCTCGTGCAGGACCTTGTCCGCGGCCGCCACGGCGGCGTAGTAGTCCTTGAGCGCGATGCGGCTGGCCGCGTCGTGCAGAAGGCGCCCCACCGCCGCGGAGTTCGGCGCGCTCAGGGGCTCCTGGCTGCGATTCTCGACCTGGTTGAGCTGGGTCACCATCCCATGATACTCGCGCTGCACCTCCACCTCGAGCCGGCTCTTGATGTCGTGGATGGTGATCGGCGGCACCCGGCCTTCGGCCAGGCGCATCAGAGCGTGGGCCGTGCGGTCGTTGGGGTTCATGGCCAGGGCGCGGCGGGCGTCCTCCATGGTCTGCAGGTAATCGGCCAGGCCATAGGAGGCCAGGGCCCGGGCCGTGTAGCCGTCCGGGTCGTTGGGATCGAGCTTGACGGCCTGGTCGGCGTATTCGAAGGCGCTCTTGAAGTTCTTGAGGCCGTACTCGGCGTTGGAGCGGTTGAGCAGGGCATCGCGATTGACCGGGTCCAAGCTCAGGACCTGGGCGGAGAGCCGGGCCGCCTCGTCCCAGCGGTTGGCCCGGTTGTTCATATAGGCGGCCCGGTTCTGGATATTCTTGAGGACATCCTTGGGCACGGCGTCGGGAGAGAGGCTGGTGGCCAACGAGGTGAGCTCGGGGAGGTTCTCGGTGACGAAGGCCTCGCGCTTGTCCTTGGGCAGCCGCGTGGCGGCGTCGTCTATGCGCTGTAGGACCGGCAGGACCTTGGTCTTGACCGTGCTCTCCGGCAAGGCCTGGAACATCACCCGCAAGGTCTGGACCGTGGCGTGGGCATCCGCGCTGCGGTCGACCGGGGCGCTTTGAGGCTGGGCGTCGGGCGACGGCGGAGCCGCGCCGGCGAGGGACCCCAGCAAAAGGAAGAAGACGCCTGCGGCCCCAAGGGCCGCGCGCGGGAACATGGCAGCTCCAGTCTACCAAAAGTGTAGGGAGCGCCGCCGAGTCTGTCAAGGGCCGACCCGGCCATTTCTGAGACGGGGGCGGCGATTTCCGGGCCGCCGTTTTTTTGTGGACGGGACCAATGTGGTCCGGGTGCTCTGGGGCTACGGCGGCGCCGAGTTCCGGGAGCAGGAGGAGAGCGACTGCGTCACCTTGGTCGAATCCTTCGCCGTGCTCTGCGGCAGCTTGGCCGGCCGGGCGGAGGTCGAGATCTTCTTCGACGGGGAGGGGCGGCGCTGGAAGCGGGTCCCGCGGGAAGCCGCCAACCTGCGCGTGCGCTTCGCCTGGGAGGAGTCGGCGGATTCGCTCATCCTCGACCGCGTCCGGGCGGGGTCGTTCGGGCGCGAGGGTAGCGTGACGGTGGTCACCGCTGACGGGGACCTCGGCCGCCGCGCCCGGGAGGAAGGCGGCCGCTGGATGACGGTCCGCGCCGGAGAAGGGCTGGAGAGACTGTTGCGCAGCATCGAGAGGCGGTTCACGGACAAGCCATGAAGAACAGAGTCATCGTCGTGGGCGGAGGCATCATGGGCGCCAGCGCGGCCTACGCGCTCTCCCAGCTGGGCCGGCAGGTCACCGTGCTCGACTTGGCCGATGTGCCCAACCGGCACGGGGCCTCGGGCGACCAACTCCGGACCTTCCGCATGACTTATGGGAAAGACGCCTTTTACACCGAGATGGCGGCCAAGGCCCTGCCCCTCTGGCTCGACCTCTGCGCGCAGAGCTCGGACAAGTTCTTCGTCCAGAACGGCTTCCTGGATCTGGCCGTGCAGGCCCACGGCTACGTGGAGCACTGCGTCCAGGTGCTCAAGGACCACCGGATCCCCTTCCAGGTCCTGCAGAAAGAGGAGATCCGCCGCCATTACCCCATGATGAACTCCCGGGCCTTCCGCTTCGGCCTGCTGCACAAGGACGGGGGCATGATCTGGGCCATGCGCGCGGTCTCCTCGATCCTGGGCCTGGCCCAGCGCAAGGGCGCCAAGGTCCGCACGCACACGCAGGTCGCCTCCTTGGTCAAGGCCAAGGGCGTCATCACCGCCCTGAAGGACACGGCGGGCCGCCTCCACGAGGCGGGAAGCTTCCTGTTCGCGCCCGGGGCCTGGACGACGGAGCTGCTCAAGGGCTACCGCCTGCCCCTCAAGGTGACCCGCCAGCAGCAGCTCTACCTGCGGCCGCCGTACAACCGGGGCCGCTACCGCCAGGAGCATTTCCCCCCGTTCTACGTGCAGAGCCAGGGCTTCTACGGCGTTCCCATGCACATCCACGGCTTCATGAAGATCGCGGAGAACCGCAAGGGGCCCCCGGGCAAGCCGGGCGACGTGGACGAGCGCGAGATCACGCCGCAGTTCGAGCGCAAGGTCCGGACCTTCCTCAAGCGCTTCATCCCGGAGCTGGCGGGCTTCACCGAGCAAGAGGGCCATGTCTGCTACTACACCAGCACCAAGGACGAGGATTTCATAATGGACCGCCTGCCCGACGTGTCCAACGGCTATCTCATGACCGGCTTCTCGGGCCATGGCTTCAAGTTCGCACCGCTGGTGGGCCAGGCCATGGCCCAGCTCATGGTGGGCGGCAAGTCCGACCTGAACCTGCACCGCTTCCGGCTCAACCGCTTCTAGCGCCATGCACTCGGTGAGCGTCACAGCGGCTTTCCTGGCCGGCCTGGCCTCCTTCCTCTCGCCCTGCGTCCTGCCTTTGGTGCCGGGCTATATCTCGTTCATGTCGGGCCTGTCCCTGGAAGAGCTTGCCTCCGGGGAGATCCAGCCCGGGGTCACGCGCCGGGCCGCCTTGGCCGCGGTCTTCTTCGTGCTGGGCTTCTCTCTCGTGTTCACCGCGCTGGGCGCCTCGGCCTCGTTCGTGGGGCACCTCCTGGGCGCGCACCAGGTCCTGCTGAGCCGGATCGCGGGCGTTCTGGTCATCGTCTTCGGCTTGCACATGACAGGCCTGGTCCCCATCAAGTGGCTCTACTACACCAAGCGCGCGGACACCTCGAAGGTGGGGCCGGGCCTGCTGGGCTCGTTCCTGATGGGATTGGCCTTCGCCTTCGGCTGGACGCCCTGCATCGGGCCCATCCTGGCCGGCATATTGGCTCTGGCTTCCACGCAGGAGACCGTGGCCCAGGGCGTGGGCCTGCTCCTGGTCTACTCCATGGGCCTGGGAGTGCCTTTCATCCTGACCGGCCTGGGCATCAACGCTTTCCTGAGCTTCTTCGCGCGCTACAAGCGCTTCATCCGCTGGGGTGAGATCGCGGCGGGCGTGCTGTTGATGGCTCTAGGCGTCCTGATCCTTTCGAACCGCATGAGCTGGCTGATGCGCCTGCTCCCATCCCCCTCTCCGCACTGAGGTCAACCATGACCAAGAACGCGACCCCGAAGGTATTCGCTTTCGCCATCAAGATGGAGCAGGACGGGGAGAGGTTCTATCGCGACCTGGCGGCGCAGTCCCCGGACAAAGGGGTGCAGTTCATCCTCACCGGCTTGGCCGACGACGAAGTGAAGCACGCCCATATCCTGCGCGAGCTCGAGAAGGGCGCCTCCCCGACCCTGACCGAGACCAGCGTATTGAGCGGCGCCAAGAGCGTGTTCTCCGGCATGGCCGCGCGCAAGGCCTTCGCGGCCGTGGGGACCGACCAGAAGGCGCTCTATCTGCAGGCCCTGGAGATAGAGCGCAGGTCCCGGGACTTCTACAAAGCCCAGGCCGACGGCACGGCCCTCAAGCCCCTCCGGGACGTGTTCCTGCGGCTCTGCGACCAAGAGAACCGGCACATGTTCCTGCTCGACAACATGATCCAGTTCATCTCCCGCCCCCAGATGTGGCTGGAGAACGCGGAGTTCAACCACCTCGAAGAGTATTGACCCCAGTGACCCGCGACATCCAGGTCCTCTGCCTCACTGCGGCTTCCGTGGGCTTCTTCCACACCCTCATGGGGCCGGACCATTACCTGCCCTTCATCGCCATGGCCAAGGCCCGGGACTGGTCCTGGCGCAAGACCGCCTTCATCACCTTCCTCTGCGGGATAGGCCATGTGGGGGGTTCGGTGGTCATCGGCATGGTCGGCATCGCTTTGGGCGCGGCCCTGAGCCGTGTGGTCCCGCTGGAAGCGTACCGCGGCCAGGTCGCGGCCTGGCTGCTTTTGGTCTTCGGGCTGCTCTACATGGTCTGGGGGCTTCGGCAGGCCCTGGCCGGCAAGCCGCACAGCCATCGCCATGCCCACGAAGAAGAGGGCGTCCACGAGCACGTGCACGACCATCTGGGCGCGGCCCACGTGCACGTCCATGAGCGGCCCCGGGCCAACATCACGCCCTGGGTGCTCTTCACGATATTCGTGTTCGGCCCCTGCGAGCCGCTCATCCCCATCCTGATGTACCCGGCGGCCACCCGCAGCCTGTGGGGCCTCGGCCTGGTGACGGCGAGCTTCTTCGCCGCCACCATCTCCACCATGCTCGCGGCCGTGTTCCTCGGCCACAAAGGGTTGAGCCTGGTCGGCCTGGGCCGCATGGACCGCTACACCCACGCCTTGGCCGGCGGCTCCATAGCCCTCTGCGGCGCCGCCATCGTGTTCCTGGGCCTCTAGGCCATCGGCCCGACCCGCCAGCGGGCTGCTGACAAACCCGCAATAACTGCGGGGGCGCATGCCGGTCCGTGCCCGTATACCAACTGGCCGCCCAGTTGATACGAGGGAGCAGTCGAGGCGACTGTGTCCGGACACAGCATGGCCCAGGGTATAGACCAGACGGATAGCCGACGGACCAGGCCCGGTGCCCCGCTTTGATCTCAGCCGCGCGCCTGCCCTCAAGGAAGGCGGGCGGGTACCGTGCGTCCACAAGGCACGGAAGCGGGTCGGCAGGATCGCTTCAGCCCGACACGCCTTAGGCTGTCTTCCCCGATAACGCAGGACCGGCAGGCCGCATTGTGCTGCTTCAGAAGATGGCAGAGCCAAATGGTCCTGCCGCCCAGACACTCCGTGTCTGGCGGTTGCGGGCGAGCAAAGCTCGCCCGCGAGCAAGACGGACTTCATCAGCACCCTGGAAAGGGCTAGGACTTGTGGCCGGCCCCGATGGGCCATCCGACCCTCGCCGCAGGATGGCATCCGTCTATACTATCGTGAGAACTCTCACATGCTGACCACCTTGTTCCTAGCTCTGGCCGCGCTCCCCGGGCCGAGCTGCTCGGCCGCCGTGGTGCGGACCTCCGTCCAGACCGGCGCCGCTGCGACCGCGATCCCCGTCATATCCGCCAACGCCGCCGATTTCGGACACGGAGCAGTTTCCCTCATGGCCCCGGCCTCTCTTTCCAATGCGTTTGCCATACCGCAGGCTCCGAAGGTCGCGGGCGCCAAAGTCACAGTGAGCGCCGCCGCGATCCTGCCTGCGGCGCCCATCTTCGCGGCGCAGGCCGGGGTCATGGCCGCGGCGCCGGGCCCAGGCGCCGCTCCCGCGTCTCCCATCGTCGAAACGCCCCAGGTCGCACTTGAGTCCGAAGGCGCTGCCGTGAAGACACCGATCGCCTCGACCCAGGACCCCAGCTTGGTGGACCGCCTGGCCAAGGCCGTGGAGACGCCGCAGGCGGACATCTTCGACAACTCCGTCCGCAGCGCCGCCCCCGGGGTCAAGGTCTGCGGGGTCAACGAGAAGGCCAGCGTGCTTGCGGCGCTGAGCGCCGCGCGCAGCGCCCAGGCCGACAACCTGATCATCGGCCTGCTGGTCGGCATCACCCATTTCTCCCGGGAGAAGGTCGCCACCAAGGACGCCCCCGAGCTGGTCCGCTACATCCGCGACACGTCCAAGAGCATGGGCGTGCCGGTCCGGATCGCCTTCGTGACGCACGCCGTGCGCGCGGCCTCGCTGATCGGGATGATCGGCCGGATCGCTCGGCGCGTCCAGCCCGGCCGGGCCGGGCGCTCCTCTCCCGCCGACATCATCCAGATCCACGACGCCATGCCGCTCGGAGAGATCGCCAAGGTCAAGAAAGCCTTCCCCGGGTCCAAGATCATCAAGGCCCTGAGCCTCCCGCGGACCGGGGAGCCGGCCGACCTGGGCGGGCTGCTCGCTCAGGCCGTCGCGCTGGCTTCGCAGCCGTTCATCGACGGATTACTGCTGGATTCGGCCAATCCCGCCCGGGACCAGATCGGAGGCACCGGCCTGACCAACGACTGGAACGTCGCCCGTTCCATCATCGACCGGGTGCACGAGCAGACCGGCAAGCCCGTGGCCTTGGCCGGCGGGCTGAATCCGGAGAACGCGACGGCGGCGTTCGCGGCGACCCACGCGGACATGCTCGACGCCAATTCCGGCTTCCGCCTGGACCCCGAGCACTCGGCGCTCAAGGACCCCGCCGCGATCTTCTCCGTGCTCCGGCAGATGAAGGGCGAGGTCTCTCTTTACTTCCGGAAGCTCTGGGCGCGAATGCCGCCGCAGGCTCAGACTTCCAGCCGGGAGGTCAGGAAGGCGTAGTAGAAGAGCACCTTGGACGGCCAATCGCACAACAGCCCGGACCAGAAGGCCATGCGCGGGTCGTCTGAGGCTCCGAATATCTTGAGCAGGAGCAGTGTCCCGAACACGCGGAAAGCCGCCGCGGCCAGGACCGGCCGGCTGCGCCGCATCGGCTCGTCGCTGTAGATGTGCCGGTCGCGCCAGGTCACCCACGAGAATATCCCCAGAGCCGCGAGCCAGAAGGTCTCCACTGTGTAGGACAGGACCTTGGGCGCCGATAAGCCCAGACACGCCTCGGCCAACAGCCCCGAGCCCACGAACCACAAGCCCAGCCCCGCCAGGACCCAGACCCACGCCGGATGGTGGTAGGAGGGCTCATCCAGGCTGCGCCGGTAGCGGCGCCACAGCCACACCGCCGCGCCCGCCAGCAGCAGGTCGTCGATGAGCCACATCGGCCCCAGGGAATGCTCCACCCGGAAATGGCCGAAAGCCGACTTCCAGAGATAGACCACGGCCACGAGCGCCGGGATGCCGACCACCAGCGCCTTCTGCCCCGGCAAGCCCGCCGGCTCCTCATCCCGGGGCACCAAGGCCTGCAGGCAGTGCAGCCAAACCACCACGGTCATGCCCCACTCCAGCGGCCCGCCCAGCACCGCCACCCAGTCCAGCCCGGAGATGGCGAAGCTGTCCTGCATCCGCTTGGTCAACAGGCCGTCGTAGACGAAGGAGAAGGCGCCGCCCAACAGGAACACCTGCCCGTCGCTCAAGGCCCGGCGCGTCACCCGCCCCTCGATGAACAGGTAGAGCCAGAGGTAGGGAAAGACCAGCGTGCGCCACTCGGCGAGGACTCCGACGCCGCGCGAGAGCACCAGGCCGCTCAAAAGCGGCCCCAGGATCAGGGCCGCGGCCAGACGCAGCAGGGCTCTCTTATTTTGTCCCAGCAAACGCCACCGCCTCGATCTCCACGGCGGCGCCCTTGGGCAGGGCCGCCACCTGCACGGCCGCCCGGGCCGGGCAAGGGGCCGGGAAATGTCTCGCGTACACCTCGTTCATGGCCGCGAACTGCTTCAGGTCCGTCATGAAGACCGTGGTCTTGACCACATCCTTCATCTCCAGACCGGCCTGGCCCAGGATGGCGGCCACGTTGCGCAGACAAAGCTCCGTCTGCTCCGCCACTGGCGCGGGCATGGCCCCGCCCGCTGGATCCAACGGCAGCTGTCCCGAGACGAAGACCCAGTCCCCCGCTTGGACCGCCTGGGAGTAGGGCCCGATAGCCTGCGGCGCGCCGGACGTCGCGATCGCGGTCCTCATTTGAGCGAGGCCAGCAGAGCCTTGTTGGTCTTGTGCGTCATCAGCAGGTCGTGCATGGCCTTGGTCGCATCCAGCTCGCTCAGCGGCGCCAAGGCGCGGCGCAGCTTATAGACGCCCTCCAGGATGTCGGGAGGCAGGAGCTTCTCCTCCTTGCGAGTGCCGGTGTCGCGCACCTTCAGGGCCGGGAAGATGCGCATCTCGGCCGCCGAGCGGAAGAGCACCAGCTCCATGTTCCCCGTGCCCTTGAACTCCTGGAAGATGATGTCGTCCATGCGGGAGCCCGTGTCGACCAGGATGGAGGCGAGGATGGTCAAAGACCCCCCCTCCTCCAGCTTGCGCGCGGCGCCGAAGAAGCGCCGCGGGATCTCCATGGCCCGCGAGTCCAGGCCGCCGCTCATCGTGCGGTTGCCCACGGCGAACTGGTTGTGCACGCGCGCCAAGCGGGTCAGCGAGTCGAGCAGGATGAGCACGTCGGCGCCCTGCGCCGCCGCCGTGATGGCCGCGCGCATGAGGTTCTCGGCGACCTCCCGGTGGCGCTCATAGGCCTGGTCGCTCGACGAGGCCCAGACCTCGGCCGGCACGCTGCGCTTGAAGTCCGTCACCTCCTCGGGCCGCTCGTCGATGAGCAGGCAGAACTGCTTGATGGCCGGGTCCACGCCGTGGACCGCGTTGGATATCTGCTTGAGGAAGGTCGTCTTGCCGGCCTTGGGCGGCGAGACGATCAGGCCCCGGGTGCCCTTGCCGATGGGGCAGAGCAGGTCCAAGGCCCGCATGGACGGGTCCGTCGAGCCCTTCTCCAGGTTGATCCACTGATGCGGATCGACCGGAGTCTTCTCCATGAACGCGACCTCGTCGGCCGTGCGCACCGGCTGAGCCGGAGGACGCGGGACGTTGGGCTGGCCGCCGTGCGGCTGCGGCCGGCGCTGCTGATGCTGGTGCTGCGGGTTCTGCTGATGCTGCGGGTTGCCGCCGCCGCCGCCGCCGCGCCGCCGGCGGAACCGGAAGTGCCGGCCGCCGTGGCCCCCGTGCCCTCCGCCGTGCCCATGGCCGCCAGGCCCGGGCTGGCCGCCCTGATTGCCTGAGCCGCCGCCCGGTTGACCGCCGCCTTGTCCGCCCGCCTTGTCTTCGTTCATGTTCCTTACCTCTCCATACAGCCCGACCTATCCAGTCGGAAATCGTCGCGTCAATCGAACGCGTGCAGCTCAACGCTCCCCACCCGCACTCCCAGCAGACGCCGCGCCAGCTTCAAGAACCGCCGGGGAGCATCGGAGACGAAGAACCGGCGCCGCCCGCGACCGCCCGCCCGGCGCAGCCCCAGGCTCAGAAGCAGGCGCTCCGTCTCCAGGGCGGTCTGCTCCGCCGAGTCGATGAGGCGGACGCGCGGCCCCATGATGCGCCGCAGGACTCCTTTGAGGAGCGGGTAATGCGTGCAGCCCAAAACCAAGGTGTCGATGCCCGAGCGCTTGAGGCCGCCCAGATAGGCGCGGGCCACCAGCGTCGTGGCTTGGCGGCTCCACCAGCCCTCCTCCACGAGCGGCACGAAGAGCGGGCAGGCCGCGGTCGCCACGCGCACGCCGGGCAGGCGCGAGCGCAGCGCCGCCGTGTAAGCCCCCGAAGCGATCGTCGCTTCGGTGCCGATGATGCCCACGTGCCCGTTGCGCGTGGCCGCGGCCGCGGCGTCGGCCCCGGGCTGGATCACGCCCAGCACCGGCACCTCGAGGCTCCGCGCCACCGCGCGCAAGGCCAGGGCCGAGGAGGTGTTGCAGGCCACGACCAAGGCCTTGATGCGCTTACCGGCCAGGAAACGCGCGACCTCCAAGGAGTAGCGGGTCACGGTCTCCCGGGACTTGGATCCGTAGGGGACATGGGCGGTGTCGCCGAAGTAGATCAGGTTCTCCTCCGGCATGCGGCGGCTCACCGCCTCGAGCACGGTCAGCCCGCCCAGTCCCGAGTCGAAGATCCCGATCGGTCTATCCTTCATCATCGCGCGGCGCTCCGGGCGCTCTGGGCCAGCCAGCCCTGGCGCTTGGCATAATCCACCAGGCCGGCGTATATCCCATCGACGAGGCGGCTGCGGTAGCGCGGGCTGCCCAGCTTGGCCTCGTCGCGGCGGTTGCTGAGGAAAGCCATCTCGATGAGGACCGCGGGAGCGTCGGTGCCGCGCAGCACGTAGAACCCCGCCTGCTTGACCCCGCGCTGCGCCAAGTCCACCCGCTTGTGCAGGTCCCGCGCCACCAGGGCCGCCAGTTCGGATGCGGCGTTGATGCTCTCGGTCTTGATCATGGCGTGCAGGATCAGCTCCGCCTCCGCATCGGCGGGAGTCTTGCCCTCCAACTCCAAGGAGGAGTTCTCGAACTGGGCCAGGCGCTCGGCTTCCGGGTCCGAGGCCTTCTCCGACATGAAATAGACCTCGAAGCCGTTCTCCCTGGCATTGCGGTGAGCGTTGCAGTGCAGGGAGACGAAGAGGTCGGCATGCCCGTCGTTGGCGAGCCGGGAGCGCTCGTCTAGAGGGACGAAGGTGTCGTCGTTGCGCGTGAGCATGACCTCGAAGACCCGCTCCTGCTCCAGGAGCTTGGCCAGCTCCTTGGCCGCGGCCAGGTTGACATCCTTCTCCAGGGTCCCCCGCCGGCCCGTGGCCCCCCCGTCCTTGCCTCCATGCCCAGCGTCTATGATGATGATGCGGCGCAGGGGCTCGCCGGCCGGCACGGCCGCGGAGACAGGGGCGGCGGCGGGAGCGGCCGCCGGCCGGACCGCGGCGGCCGTGGAGGCCAAGACGGGGGCGGCCGGGGCCGCCGGCGGAGCTCCGGCCGCGCTGGGAGCATCGTCCTCAGAACCCTCCGGCACCACCTTCCCGGGGTCCGCGGCAGAGATCTCCAGGGCCAGGCGCCGCGGCTCGGAGAGCTCGCGCAAACGCCACTTCAGGCCGGGCCGGGCGAAGCGCACGCTCCAGCGCACGGCCTTGGGCTCCTGGCGCAGGCCGAAGCTTGCGACCAGGCCGTCATCGACCGTCTCCTGCTCGGAGGACTCGATGACGCCGAAAGGGATGCTCACCTCGACTCCCTGGACGCCGCGCGCGGCCGCGCTGTGTCCCAGCGGCTTCTTGAGCTCCAAGACCACCCGGGTGTAGTCCTGGTAGGAGTACCAGCGCACGCCGCCCACGCTGCTGCGCCGGTCAACGGTCAAGAGCCGCGCGCGCGCGTCGAAGCGGCTCTCCATCCCGGAAAGCTCGCTGAAATCCTTCCCCAGGAAGAAGGCGAGCGGCGCGTAGGCCTGCGCGGCGCGCAGCAGCACCGGATCCTCCAAAGAGACCGTCCGGCCGTCGATCGAGGCTTCGGCGGAGCCCGCCACCAGCTGCAGGACCCGGCTCCGGAAGCCGAACTGCACCCGCCCCGAGACCGGATACCAGTACACCTGTCCGCCGTAGAGCTCACCGACCTGCTTGGCGTTGATGAACAGGCGACCGCCGACCTTATAGGCGGTCAGCGGCTCGTGATAGCGGCCGCCGAGCGTGACCTGCAGCTCCTCGCCGCGCGCGCCGGCGGCGGCGAGGAGGAGGGACAGCGTCAACGTCCAGAATCGCGCGGGCATCATTCCAGCACTATGCGGTACTCCTCCCAGGGCAGCGACGGGTCGCTCTGGATCTTGACGGTCCGGGCCACGTTCTTCTCGATGGAGACCTGCTGGCCGCGGAACTGTTCGGCCAAGCCCGGGTGCAGCAGGAGCCGCACTTGCCCGCCGGGCCGGCCGCCCGTCATCTGCTTGATCTCGCGCTGGATGCGGATGCGCAGGGTCTCGCCGGAGAGGACCCGGCCGCAGCCCTTGCACTGCGGGCATTCGTCGGTGATCAGGCTCACCGTGGACTCCCGCTTGCGTTCGCGCGTCAGCTCGACTAGGCCCAGGCGGGTGATGGGCAGGATGCGGATCTTGGCCCGGTCGCCCTTGCTGGCGTGGGCGAAGGCCTCCATCACCTTCTGGCGGTTGGAGGCCTTGCGCATGTCGATGAAGTCCACGACTATGATGCCGCCGATGTTGCGCAGGCGCAGCTGGTGCGCCACCTCGTGGGCGGCCTCGATGTTGGTCACGGTGACGGTCTCCTCCTGGGACTTGGAGCCCGTGAAGCGCCCGGTGTTGACGTCGATGGCGCAGAGGGACTCGGCCTCCTGGATGATGATGGAGCCGCCGTTGGGCAGAGGGACCTTGGTGCGGCGCATATCCTCGATCTCGCCCTCCAAGCCGAAGGCCTTGAACATCGGGGTCTTGGCGTCGTAGAGCTTCACCTTCTCCTTGAGCTCCGGGGAGATGGCCTCCACGAACTCCGTCACGTTCTTGTGCTGGTCCTTGTTGTCGAGCAGATAGACGTAGACCTTGTCCGAGAGCAGGTCCCGGGCCACCTGCAGGGCGAGGTCCAGGTCCTTGTGCAAAAGGCCGGGCGGCGGGTCGCTCTCGAACTTCTTCTGGATCTGGGCCCAGCTCTGCGCCAGGTACTTCACCTCGCGCTCCAGGTCGGCCTCGGTCGCGCCCTCGGCCTCGGTGCGCACCACCACGCCCTTGCCGCCCAGGTGCTCCGCCACCAGACGGTCGACGATGGCGGAGAGCCGCGCCCGCTCCGCCGCGTCGCCGATCTGCTTGGAGATGCCGACGTACCCCTGGAAGGGGGTGAAGACCAGGTAGCGGCCGGGCAAAGAGACGTCCATGGTGACCTTCGCGCCCTTGGTGCTGATGGCCTCCTTGGCCACCTGGATCATGATGTGCTGCCCCTTCTTGAGGGTGGCGTCGATGGCGGCGCCTTTCTCCCCCAGGACGTCGGAGATGTAGAGATAGGCGTTCTTCTCGAAGCCGATGTTCACGAAGGCCGAGGAGATGCCGGGCAGGACGTTCTCGACGACTCCCTTGTAGATGTTCCCGACGATATTCTGGCTGCTCTTGCGCTCCCACAAGAGCTCGGCCATGCGGCCGTTCTCCAGGATCGCGATGCGGGTCTCCTCGAAGTTGGTGTTGGCCAGAAGCTCGCGCTTGACCGCGGGCCCCGGGCCGCGATGGTCGCTGCGGTATTCGCGCTCGCCGCCGCGCTCGGAACGGCCGCGATGCCCTTCGCCGCCCCGCCGGTCATGCTCCGGCCGGTCGCGCTCCGGGCGCTGGCGCTCCTGTCGGCCATGCTCCTGCCGGCCTGGCTCCTGGCGGCCCGGTCCCTGGCGGCCCTGTTCCTGGCGGCCCTGTTCCTGGCGGCCGTGCTCTCCGCCGCGTCCGCCGCGGCCGCGCCGTCGGCCCCGCCCCTCGTGCCGGGGCTGTTGGGCAGGCGGCTGCTGCGGCTGAGCGGCCGGCGGCGGCGGCGCGGACGGCGCGTCAGGACGCGCCGTCCCTGAAGGGCTGGCGTTCTCCGCTCCCGGAAGGGGTGCGGCGTCTTCAGCCTCAGGACCGAGTTCATCGTCTTCCCCAGCCTCATCGATGATGATTTCCTCATCCTCACCCTCGACGGTCTCCGGCGCGGTCCCGTAGTCCGGCTCCGGTTCGCTCGCGATGACCGCGTCCGCTCTCGGATACAGCTCCTCCCGCTGGCTGCCCGTGTCCTCCGGGACCTCCGGCGCCGCCGCGGGCGGCTGTGCCGGGGCCGACGCGGGCTCTGCGGGCGACGCCGCGGATGCGGCGTCGGCCGTCGCGGGCGGAGTCGTCTGCGTCAGATCCTTGTCTTCGTTCGTCATGGCAAATCCCTCACTTTGGAAAAGGTATCCTTCAATGCACCCTAGGCGGCACTGGAGCGCTTGCGCCCCGGATGCCGCGAGGAAGCGCGTCGGGGTTCATGGCCCCGGGTTGCGGAACGACCGGCTCGGCGGACGCCGGCTTCTTGTCCTCCATGCCATAAGCGGCCATCATGACCGCGCGCGCGATCGGGCCTGCGGCCGAGGCCCCATGGCCGCCATTCTCGACCAGGACCGCCACGGCCACGCCGGGGAGCTCCCCCGGACGCGCGGCGAACGAGATGAACCAGGCATGGTCCGGGGCTCCCGTGGTCTGCGCGGTGCCCGTCTTGCCCGACACGTCCAGGCCCGCGGTCCTCGCCGCCACTCCGGTCCCCGACGAGATGACCAGCCGCAAGGCTTGATGCAGGTCCTGCCACACCTCATCCTTGAGCACCACTTGGCTGAGCTTCTCCGGGCTCTGCTTGAACTCGGGCCGGCCGTCCGCGTAGGCGATGCGGTCGATGTAGTAGGGCCTCCAGACCGTGCCCCGGTTGGCGACCGCCGCGGCCAGCACAGCCATCTGGATGGGGGTCACCGTCATCTGCCCCTGGCCGATGGACAGATTGATGGTGTCTCCATCGTACCAGGCCAGCCCGGCCTTTTCCCGGATGCTCGGGCCGAAGAGCTTGCCCCGCTGTTCCCCCTTGAGGGCCACCACCCCCGTCTTCTCGCCGAGGCCGAACATGCGTGCGTATTTCTCGATGAACGCGCCGCCCGTGCGCATGCCCATGCGGTAGAAGTAGACGTCGCAGGAGTGGGTCAGGGCGGGGAACCAAGTCATCGTCTTGTGGCCCTTGTGCTCCCAGCACAAGAAGATGTTCTTGCCCCATTCGAGGTAGCCCGGGCAGTAGACGGCGTCGTCGACCGTGAAGCGCCCCTCGTTCAAGCCCGCGGCCCCCACCACCACTTTGAAGGTCGAGCCGGGGGCATAGGTCCCGGCGATGGCGCGGTTGAACTCCTCCGCGGAGGCCGCCGCGTCCTTGACGACCGCGGGGTCCGACGACAGGAAGGCGTTGGGATCGAAGTCCGGCGCCGAAGCCAGGGCCAGGATGGCTCCGCTGCGCGGGTCCAGCGCGACCACGGCTCCCTTGCCGGTCGCGGAACGGCGCAAGCCTTCGTCAGCCGCCTTCTGCACGGCTTCGTCGATCGTCAGATGGATGCTGCTGCCCGCCAGGCCGGGGAAGCTCTCCAGCTTCTTCTTCAGGCGGCCCTGGGCGTCGACCAGCATGCGCAAGCCTCCGTCATGGCCCCGCAACTCCGCCTCCAGGGCGGCCTCCAGCCCGATCTTCCCGATGCGCGCATCGACCCGATACCCCTTGTTCTTGAGCGCCCGCCAGCTGCGGGAGTCCATCTTCCCCATGTAGCCCAGCAGATGGCTGGCGAAGCGGCCGAAGGGATAGGAGCGCCGCGCCTCCACGATGAGCTCCACGCCGGGGTAGATGGCCTTGAGCTCGGAGAGCCGGAACATCGCGGTCCGCGGCAGGTTCTCGGCCAAGCGCAGCGCGGTCTCCTCATGCACCGCCTGCTGCAGGGTCTCCAGCAGATCGTCGCGATCGCGCCCGAGCTCGCGCGCCAACTGGCCGGCCAGGAACTCCAGGTCGGGGGTCGGCTGCCCTTTCTTGGGCGGTATGTAGATCAGCGAGAAGGCCTCCTGGTTGGCGGCCACCGGAGTGCCGCGGCGGTCGTAGATGAGCCCCCGCGGCGCGGTCTGGTAGATGATCTTCGTGGCGTTCATCTCCGCCAGCTGCTGGTACTCGGCCCGCTGCAGGATCTGCAGCTGGACCAGCCGCAGCCCCAGCAAAGCTCCGGTCAGGTAGACCATGACCCAAAGGGCCTCCAACCGCGCCAGACGCTCGCCGCTCTCCCGGCTCATCGGACCCTCAGCCACGCGCAGGCCAAGCCGGCCAACGGCACGATGAGGCAGTTGTAGAGCGGGTCGCAGAGGAACGCCGGCCAGCCGGCCCAGAGGAACTGCTTGGCGAAGACGGCTCCCAGGAGGCCATAGAGCAGGAAGTAACCCCAGGTCATGAAGAACACGATCACGTATTGGGAGACGACATCGAGCACGTCGATCTGCCGGCGCAAGGCCCCCGTGCCGTAACCGACCAGCATCAAAGCGCAGGCATTGCCTCCGAAGAGCTCCGGCCGTAGGACGTCGAGGAACAGCCCCCAGAGGAAGCCGTAGCACATCCCCGAATTGGCGCCCAGCCGGGCGGCCATGGCCACGGTCAAGACGAGCAGGATCTGCGGGCTCAGCCCCCAGAGCGAGAGCCTGGTGGACCACCACCACTGCAGGAGCGCCGCGGCCAGGAACAGCACGGCGCCTCGGAGATGGCTCACAGCCCCTCCATCCCGTCGTCCACGACCGGCGACGAGAGAGCGGTCCCCGAGCTCTTCTTGACCTGAGGCGCGACCGGCGGGACCTTGGACTTGCGCGCGGGCAGCAGGGGCAAGGGCGCGGGGCCGGAGGAAGCGGCCGCCTGGCCCGCCGCGCCGGCGGGCCGCAAGATCATCACCTGGCTCAAAGCCGCCGCGTCCGCGGCCGGCCGCACCTCCACCGATTGGAAGGTGAGGAAGGGATCGCGGGGATTGATCGCCATGACGCGCCCGAGCAGGATCTCCCCCGGGAAGGTGGCGCTGGTGGGCGAAGTATAGACCAGGTCGCCCGTGGACAAGGCGACCTCGGCAGGAAGATAGTTCATGCGCAGGCGCGGTCCGCCCTGCCCCTGGACCAAGCCCTCCACCGCGGAGGTGGAGAGGTAGGCCGCCACTGAGGAGGCCTCGTCCGTCACCAGGAGCACCAGGGCCGAGCCGGGCCGCACCTCGATGACGCGGCCGACGGCGACCAACGCTCCAGACTGCTCGCCGAAGACCGGCGCGTTGAGGGTCACGCCCTGCTGAGCGCCGGCGCTGATCATGATGCTGTTGTACCAATGCAGCGGGTCGCGTTCCATCACGTCGGCCCACAATGGGATATACCCCCGCGGCGGCGTCAGCCCCAGGGCCTGGGCCAGCCGCCGATTCTCCGTACGCAGGGCCTCCAGCTCGGATTTCTGCCAAAGGGCTTCGCGCAGCTGCGCCTGGAGCTGGATGTTGTCCAGGTCCGCGCGCAGCAAGCGCGCCAAGCCGGGCGGCGCGTCGGCCAGCCGCTGCGCGCCTTTGGCCCCGTAATAGACCGCGGGATTGAGCAGGTAGACCACGCCAGCCTTGAAGGCCCGCACGGGCGCGGACAGAGGCAGCGACAGGAGCGCCAGCGCCAGCGCCGAGAGTGCGGCCAGGAGATAGTTCGAAACTCGTGTCTCGCGATGCATTGTCAGCAGGGGCGGGAGCAGCCCGCCCGTGCTCGTCTTAGCCGTTCAGTCCGTTAGCGAACGGAACCTTCAAGAGGAACGGCCTTCAGGGTCCTGCGCGCGGTCAACTGCCGCGGTAGCGGTACGAGGTGACGAAGTCCGGGCGCCGATCCGTGATGTTGTCGAGCTCTTCCAGGAACTTCCCCGCCCCCATGGCCACGCAGCTCAAGGGGTCGGCGGCGCGATGCACGGGCAGCTCGGTCTCCTGCCGGATGAGGTCGGGCAGCCCCCGCAGGAGCGACCCGCCGCCCGCCAGCATGATGCCTCGGTCCACCAGATCCGCGGACCATTCCGCCGGAGTCTCCTCCAGTGTGTTCTTGATCACGTCGAGGATGAGCTGCACCGGCTCCATCATGGACTGGCGCACCTCTTCCGACGTGATCAGCACCGTCTTGGGCAGGCCGGTGGCTTGGTCCCGGCCCTTGACTTCCATGGTCTTCTCCTCCTTGAGCGGGAAGACCGAGCCGATCTGGATCTTGACGTCTTCGGCCGTGGTCTCGCCGATGAGGAGGTTGTACTTCCTGCGGAAATGCATCTGCACGGCCTCGTCCATCTCGTCGCCCGCGATGTCGCTGGATTTCGAGACGACCAGGCCTCCCAGCGAGATCACCGCCGCCTCGGTGGTGCCCCCGCCGATGTCCACGATGAAGTTGCCGTGCGGCTCGGAGATCGGCAGGTCCGCCCCGATGGCCGCGGCCATCGGCTCCTCGATGAGATAGACCTCCCGCGCCCCGGCCTGCTCCGCCGACTCCTGCACCGCGCGACGCTCGACCTCGGTGATGCCCGAGGGGATGCCTATGACGATGCGCGGATGCAGCAGGGAGCGCCGGTTGTGGACCTTGCGGATGAAGTACTTGATCATCTCCTGCGTCACTTCGAAGTCCGCGATGACGCCGTTCTTCAAAGGGCGCACCGCTATGATCGACGAGGGCGTGCGTCCCAGCATCCTCTTGGCTTCCGCTCCCATGGCCAGCACGCGCCGGGTCTCCCGGTCGATGGCCACCACGGAGGGCTCCCGGAGCACGATGCCCTGGTTCTTGACGTAGACCAAGGTATTGGCCGTGCCCAAGTCTATCCCCATGTCGTTGGAGAAGAGACTGAAGAGGAAGTCGAACATCGGTCTAGACGACCAAGCTGATCTGACCGCGGGACGCGTTGTCGCCCGCACGGCGGGCGAGCCGCAGGATGCGGGTGTAGCCGCCGGGCCGCTTGGCGTAGCGCGGAGCGAGGACGTCGAAGAGCTTGCGGTAGACGGTCTTGTCCTGGATCTCGCGCCGCACCAGTGGATGCCGCCCGCGCACCGCGTGCGTGATGAGGCGCTCCGCGAAGGGCCGCAGCTCCTTGGCCTTGGCGATCGTGGTCTCCACCTTCTCATGGAGGAACAGGCTCGTCGCCATGTTCCGAAGCATGGCCCGGCGATGCGAGCCGGTCACTCCCAATTTTCGTCCGCCCAAAGTCTTGATCATGACGGCCTCTCTTTGATTAGCGCAACCGGCTCAGGCGTTGACCTGCATGCCCAGGGAAAGCCCCATGTCCTTGAGGCGGTCCTTGATCTCATCGAGGGATTTCTGGCCGAAGTTCTTGACGGCCAGCAGCTCCTCGTCACGCTTGGAGACCAGCTCCCCGATGGTCTTGATGCGGGCGACCTTCAGACAGTTGGAGGCCCGCGAGGAGAGCTCGATCATCTCGATGGGCTGGCCCAGGATGTCCCTGAGCTTGGAATCCGAGCTCAAGGCCTCCCCCACGGGCGCGCCGCCTTCGCCGGCGCCGAAGGCCGCGCCTTCGGCCGTCGCTGGAGCCTCCTCGGGGATGAAGATATCGAGGGACTGGCGCAGCAGCTTGGAGGACTGGATGAGCGCCTCCGCGGGGTTGAGCGAACCGTCGGTCCAGATCTCCATGATGAGCCGGTCGTAATCCGTGACCTGCCCGACGCGCGCGTTCTCCACGTCGTAATGCACCTTGCCCACGGGGGAGAAGAGGGCATCCACGGGCAGGAACCCCGCCGGCCAGTGGTTCTGCTGGCGCAGGTCCTCCGCCGGGATGTAGCCCCGGCCCTTGGATATCTCGATCTCCATATCGAGCTTGCCGCCCGCCTCGAGGTTGGCGACGACCAGGTCCTTGTTGACCACCTCGACGTTGGAGTTGACGCGCACCGCGGCGGCGGTCACCTCGCCCTCCTTGTTGGCGGTGAGATACACCGTCTCCGGGCCGTTGGAGAAGAGCCGCACCCGCAGTTTCTTGAGGTTGAGGAGGATGTTCATCACGTCCTCCTTCACGCCGGGCAGGGTGGAGTACTCATGGGTGGCGCCATCGATGCGCACAGCGGTCACGGCCGCGCCCTCGAGGCTGGAAAGAAGCACCCGACGCAGGGCGTTGCCCACGGTATGCCCGTAGCCCCGTTCGTACGGCTCGGCGATGAACTTGGCGTAGTTTTCCGACATCGTCTTTTCGTCGACGCTGAGCTTCTGCGGCAGAATCAGTTCTTTATAAGCCATGGGCTCCTCTTCCCCCTCGCAACCCTACTTGGAATAGTACTCGATGATGAGCTGCTCGTTGACCGGGAACGACATCTCGGCCCGCTCGGGCAGACGCGTGATCTTGGCGGAGAACTCGCCTTCATTGTACTCCAGGTAGCTCGGCCTCTGGTTGAGCCTCTTGGCCGTCTCCAAGCTGAGCTTGATGCCCACGTTCTCCTTATACCTTTGGTCCAGGGCCACGGTGTCGCCGGCCCGGACGTTATACGAGGGAATGCCGACCCTCTTGCCGCCGACCTTGACGTGGCCGTGGCGCACCAGCTGGCGCGCCTGCTTGAGAGAGGTGGCCAGCCCCATGCGCCGCACCACGTTATCGAGACGCAGCTCGAGGGCGCGCAGGAGATGGTCGCCGGAAGCTTCCGGGCTCTGAGAGGCCGCTTCCACCAGCCGCTTGAAGGGCTTCTCCGTCATGGAGACCAGGCGGCGCAGCTTCTGCTTCTCGCGCAGGCGGACGGCGAAGGCCGAGGGCTTGCCCCGCTGGGGCCGCGCCGCGCCCGGCGGCATGGGGCGCTTGTCCAAAGTGCACTTGACCTGGCATTTGTCGCCCTTGAGGAACAGCTTGCTCTGCTCGCGGCGGCAGAGTTTGCAGACGGCTCCGGTGTAGCGCATTAGACCCTCCTGGCCTTGGGCGGACGGCAGCCGTTGTGCGGGAGGGGCGTGACGTCCTTGAGGCTGATGATGATGAGGCCGGCGTTGCCGAGGCTGCGCACCGCCGTCTCCCGGCCCGGGCCGGGCCCCTTGATGAAGACCGAGACCTGCTTGACGCCCATCTCCAGGGCGCGCTTGGCGATCTTGGTGGCGGTCACCCCGGCCGCGAAGGGAGTCCCCTTCTTGGTGCCCCGGAACCCGTTGCCCCCCGCCGACGCCCAAGCCAGCACGTCGCCGCGCTCGTCGGCCAGCGACACGATGGTATTGTTGAACGAGCACTGGATGTAGACCTTGGCGTAGGAAAGGCCCTTCCAGGACTTTTTGCCGCCCCCCCCGGCTTGCGGCCGGGCGGCCGGCGCGGCGGCCTTCTCGGTCGCGGGCGCGGCGGCCTTCTCGGTCGCGGGCGCGGCGGCCTTCTCCTTCGCGGGCGCGGCGGCCTTCTCAGTCGCGGGCGCGGCGGCCTTCTCCTTCGCGGGTGCGGCGGCCTTCTCAGTCGCGGGCGCGGCCGGCGGCGTCGTTTGCGACGCGGCCGGCGCGGGCGCTGGTTTCTTCTCCTCGTCTGCCATATCTTAATCCTTCCTCTCTAGGGTCACGCCTTGGGGGCTGCGGGTTTCTCGACGGACTTTCCCACGCCGACGGTCTTGCGGCGTCCGCGCCGGGTGCGCGCGTTGGTGCGCGTGCGCTGGCCCCGGACCGGCAGGTTGCGGCGGTAGCGGAAACCACGGTAGCTGCCGACCTCCTGCAACCTCTGCAGATGGCCCGCCACCTCGCGGCGCAGCTCGCCTTCCACCTTGAATTCCTTGACGATCAGGTTGTTGATGAGGCTGGCCTGCTGTTCGGTGAGATCCTTCACCCGGGTCTTGCCGTCCACCTGGCCGGCCAGCCGGCCGATGATCTCCTTGGCGGTCGTCCTCCCGATCCCATAGACGTAGCATAAAGCGACGTCGATCCTCTTGTTCTTCGGCAAATCCACTCCGGCTACGCGTGCCATCGTTCTATCTCCTTAACCTTGGCGCTGCTTGTGTTTGGGGTTGCTGCAGAGCACCCGCACCACCCCATTACGCTTGACGACCCGACACTTCTGACAGATCGGCTTGACGCTGGCTCTCACCTTCATTTTATTGCTCCCGGTAGACGATCCTGCCGCGGCTGAGGTCATAGGGAGACAGTTCGACGCGAACCCTGTCCCCGGGCAGGATCTTGATGTAGTGCATGCGCATCTTTCCCGAGATATGCGCCAGCACGACCTTCCCCGGCGCGATCTCGACGCGGAACATCGCATTGGGGAGGGCCTCCAGAATGCTTCCCTCCACCTCGATCTTGTCTTCTTTCACCATGTCAGATATCCTTTACTTCCGCCCGTGCCACGTCAGGACTTCAGGACCTTGGGCGGTCATGGCCACGGTATGCTCGAAATGGGCCGACAGGCTGCCGTCCTTGGTCACGCAGGTCCAGCCGTCCTCCAAGGTCCGAGCCTCCCAGCCGCCGGCGTTGACCATCGGCTCGATGGCCAGGACCAAGCCGGGCGTCAGCCGCGGCCCCGTCCCGGCCTTCCCGAAATTGGGGACCGGCGGGTCCTCGTGCAGGGCCCGGCCGATGCCGTGGCCCACGAACTCGCGCACCACGGAGAACCCGGCTGCCTCCACGTAGCTCTGCACGGCGTGGGAGATGTCGCCTAAGCGGCCGTCGGGCCGCATGGCGTCGATCCCGGCGGACAGGGACTGCCGGGTCACATCCAGGATCCGCTGCGCGTCGGGGCTCAGCTTCCCGGCGCCCACGGTCACGGCCACGTCGGTATAGAACCCGTCGTAGAGACAGCCCAGGTCCAGGCTGACCAGGTCGCCCGTCCGGATGCGGCGGTCCGCCGACGGGATGCCGTGGATGATCTCGTCGTTGAGGGACACGCAGAGAGAAGCGGGGAAGCCGTGATAGCCCAGGAAGGCCGGCTTGGCCTTGCGCCGGGAGAACTCCGCGGCCGCGATACGGTCGAGCTCCAAAGTGGAGGTCCCGGGCTGCGCCGCGGCCATGACGGCCGCCAGGGCCTGGGAGAGGATCTCAGCGCCCCGGCGCAAGCACGCGATCTCCGCGGCGCTCTTGAGCTCGATGGTCTTGGTGGAGAACATGATCCTCTACCGCGCACCCAACTGCGGCGCCACGATCTCGGCCAGGGCGGCGGCGACCGTCTCGGGACTGCTCGCGCCGTCGACCTCCTGGAGCGCCCCTTCGGCTTTGTAGTAGGCGACCAGAGGCCGGGTGAGGTCCTCGTAGACCATCAGCCGCTTGCGCGCCGTGGCCTCGGAGTCGTCCTCGCGCTGGATCAGGTCCTTGCCGCACTTGTCGCATTTGCCCTCGGCCTGGGGGGGACGGCTCAGGACGTTGAAGACCTCTCCGCAGCCGCCGCAGATGCGTCGCGAGGTCAGCCGCTTCATGGCATCCGCCGGGCTGAGGTTCAGGAACAGGACCAGGTCCACGGCCGCTTTGCGCTGCGCCAGCAGGCCGGACAAGGCCTGGGCTTGGGCCAGATTGCGCGGGAAACCGTCGAGCAGGTAGCGCCCCCCCTGCGGGTCGGAGAGCTTGCCGGCCACCATCTCAGTGACGACCTCGTCAGGGACCAGTTTGCCGCTGTTGACGTATTCCGCGGCCTTGCGCCCGATGTCGCTCTTGGCGGCCATCTCGGCGCGGAAGATGTCTCCCGTGGACAGATGCGTGAAGGCGAAGTGTTCGCAGAGGACGGACGATTGCGTCCCCTTTCCCGAGCCCGGCGTCCCGATCAGTATGACGATCATTGGCTCCCCACGTTGAACCAGCGTTGCTGGATGCGGCCTTTCTTGAGGAATCCCTCATAATGGCGCATGATGAGGTGCGCCTCGAGTTGCCCCATGGTGTCCAAAGCCACGCCCACCACGATCAGAAGAGACGTGCCGCCGAAGAAGAAGCCCACGTTGAGCTGGGTGCGCATGTAGTCCGGCAGGACGGCGATGGCGGCCACGAACAGGGCCCCGCCCAAGGTGATGCGCTCCAGAACCCACTCGACGTACTTGGCGGTCGGCTCGCCCGGCCGGATGCCCGGCACGAAGCCGCCCGACTTCTTCATGTTGTCGGCCAGGTCGGTCGGGTTGATGGACACCGAATTATAGAAGTAGCAGAAGAAGATGACCAGGAGCGCGTAGACGATCTGGTAGAGCCAGTTGCCCCGGCTGAACCACTCCATCATCTTGGCCGCCCAGGGCGCCTGGGGCGCGAAGGTGACCACCGTCATGGGCACGGTCAACAGCGACACCGCGAAGATGACCGCGATGACGCCGGACTGGTCGACTTTGAGGGGCAGGTAGCTCGAGGCCCCGCCGTACATCTTGCGCCCGATCACGCGCTTGGCGTACTGCACCGGGATCTTGCGCTGGGCCGTCTCCACCCACACCACCAGCAGGATGACCCCGATGAGCAGCCCCAGCATGACGATCTCCGAGATCAGCCCCTTCTCCTCCAGGCGCACCAGGGAGATCTCGCTGAAGATCGCGCTGGGGATGCGCTCCACGATGCCCGCGAAGATCAGCAGCGAGATCCCGTTGCCGATGCCCTTCTCGGTCATCTGCTCGCCCAACCACATGATGAAGATGGTCCCGGCGGTCAGGGTCAGGACCGTCACCATGTAGAAGTCCCAGGTCGGATTGGAGACCACGGGGATGCCTCCCGGCGACGGCATCTTGGAGACCGCGATCGTCAGACCGAAGGATTGGAACGCCGCCAGGAAGAGGGTCAGGTAGCGGGTGAGGCTGTTGAGCTTGCGCCGGCCGAGCTCCCCTTCCTTGTGCAGCCGGTCCAGATAGGGCAGCACATGGGCGCCCTGCAGCAGGCTCATGATGATGGAGGCGTTGATGTAGGGCATGACGCCCATGGAGAAGATGGAGAAGCGCCCCAGCGCGCCTCCGGAGAAGATGTTGAGGAAGCCCAGCAGGCTGTTCTTCTGGGCCTCGAAGATCGCCCGGATGGCGTCGGCGTTGATGCCCGGGATGGGGATGCCGGCGCCCAAACGATAGACCGCGACGGCACCCAAGGTGAAGAGCACCCGCTTGCGCAGGTCCGGGACGTCGAAGATGTCGGTGAAGCGTTGGATCATGGCTTGATGACCACGACCTCTCCGCCCGCTTTCTGGATCTTCTCCCGGGCGCTGCCTGAGAAGGCGTGAGCGCTGATCTTGAAGGCGGAGTCCAGGCTCCCGTCTCCCAGGACCTTCACCGGCAGCCGGCCCTTGACCAAGCCGTGGATGCGCAGGGCCTCGAGGCCGACCTCCTTCTGGTTCTTGAAGACCCGCTGAATGCTCGCCAAAGACACGACCTGGTAGAGCCGCCGGAACGGGCCGTTGGTGAAGCCCCGCTTGGGGATGCGGCGCAAGAGCGGGGTCTGCCCGCCCTCGAAGCCGGACATCTTGCCGTCTCCGGAGCGGCTGCGCTGGCCCTTCATGCCGCGCGTCGCCGTCTGCCCGGTGGTCGAGCCTTCGCCCATGCCCAGACGCACGCCCCGGCGGCGCGAACCCGGAGTGGGACGCAGATTGGTGAGATTGACGATGATCTTCTCGCTCATTTCCATGCCTCTATTTGCCGCGGAGCTTGGCCGTGGCTTCGCTGGTGCGCAGCTGGCGCAGGCACTCCAGCGTCGCGCCGACCACGTTGAACGCGTTGTTCGAGCCCAGGCTCTTGGTGAGGACGTTGCGGATGCCGCCGGCCTCCAGCACGGCCCGCACCCCGCCGCCCGCGATGACGCCGGTGCCCGGAGCCGCGGGCTTCATCCAGACCTTGCCGGCGCCGAATTTGGCGACGATCTCGTGCGGGATGGTGTCGCCCACCAGGGGGAACTTCAAGATGTTCTTGCGCGCTTGATGGTTGGCCTTCAGGATGGAGCCCTGCACTTCGCGGGCCTTGCCCAGGCCGAAGCCCACGGTGCCCGCGCCGTCGCCGATGACCACCAGCGCCGCGAAGGAAAAGCGCTTGCCGCCCTTCACGGTCTTGGAGACCCGGTTGATGGCCACCACCGTCTCCCGGAAGCCGTCCTCGGCGCGGGCGTTGGGATCGCGCCTCTGGCGCATCCGGGGGTCGGGGCGGCGGCCGCCGCCTTGCGACGGCGAGGACGGGGCGCGCGGCGCCTGCGGCGCCGGGGCGGGGTTCTGCGTGCTGGGGGTTTCCGCGCTCATGATGGCTCTCCTAGAATTCCAATCCGCCGGCCCGCGCCGCGTCGGCCAGGGCCTTGATGCGGCCGTGGTAGACGCGGCCTCCCCGATCGAAAGCGACCTTCTTGACTCCCGCGGCCAGCGCCTTCTTGGCGATCAGCTCGCCGACCTTCTTGGCCGAAGCGAGGTTCTTGCCCGGCTTTTCGCCCTTGAGCTCCTTGGACAGGGAGGAGGCGAAAGCCAGGGTCTTGCCCTGGCCGTCATCGACGACCTGGGCATAGAGGTGCTTGAGGCTGCGGGTCACGCTGAGCCTCGGCCGCCCGTCCGGGCGCTGCGCGAGCTTGTCGCGCGTGCGCTTCTGGCGGTACTCGTATCGCGTCCACTTGTCTTTCATGGTGATTGGTCCTTATTTCTTGGCTCCCGCCGCTCCGGCGACGCCGACCCCGGCTCCCGCCGCGGTCTTGCCCGCCTTCTTGCGGATGTACTCGCCCTGATAGCGGATGCCGGTGCCCTTGTAGGGCTCAGGCTCGCGCAGGCCCCGGATCTTGGACGCGGTCTCGCCGACCAGGTCCTTGTCCGACCCGGCCACTGTGATCTGGGTCTTCTTGGGGTCGACGCCCAGGGTGATCCCGACCGGCGCCGTGAAGATCACGGGGTGGGACTTGCCCAGGCTCAGGGTCATCTTCTGGCCCGCGACCTCGGCCCGAAAGCCGATCCCCACGATGTCCAGGGTCTTGACGAAGCCGCTGGACACGCCCACGACCATGTTGTTGACGCGCGCCCGGCTCATGCCGTAGATGGCGGAGGCTTCGCGGGCGGCTTTGAGATCGGCGGTCAGAAGGACCTGGCCGTCCTTGACCTCGGCGCGCACGAGCTGGTGCAGGCGAAGTTGGAGCTGGCCCTTGGGTCCCTTGACGGTCACCACGCCCTCGGCGATGGAGACCTGGACGCCCTGCGGAATCACGACCGGCATCTTTCCTATTCGGCTCATGGCTGCCTCACCAGACCTGGCAGAGGATCTCTCCGCCGACTTTCTTTTCCTTGGCCTGCTTGCCCGTGAGCACTCCCTGCGGGGTGGAGAGGATGGTCACGGCGAAGCCGCCGCGCACCCGCGGGATCTCGCGGTAGGAACGGTAGATGCGCAGGCCGGGCTTGGAGACGCGCTGGATGCCCCGGATCACGGCCTCTTTCTCCGGGGAGAACTTCAGGAACACCCGGATGGTGCCGCGCTTGTTGCCGTTGGCGAAGAAGGTCTTGTAATTGGCGACGAAGCCCTCCTCCTTGAGGATGCGCACGACCTCGAGCTTGAGCTTGCCGTGCGGGACGTCCACGCGGTCCTTCTGCCGGAGGCTGGCGTTGCGTATGCGCGTCAACAGGTCGGATAATTGGTCCATGGGTCACCCTACCAGGAGGATTTCTTGACGCCGGGGAGCTGCCCCTGATGCGCCATCTTGCGGAAGCAGATGCGGCAGAGGCCGAAATCCCGGTACACGGCCCGGGACCGGCCGCAGATCTGGCAGCGGTTGTGCTGCCGGGTCGAGAACTTCGGGACCTTTGCCGCCTTCGCCTTCCAAGCTGTCGTGGCCATATCAGTCTCTCCCCGCGCCCGCGGCCGCCGTCTCCGGAACCGTCCCGACGGCCTTCGCCGTCGGGGCCGGCGCCGCCACCTTGAACGGCATCCCCAGCGCGCGCAGCAGAGCCAGACTCATCTCATCGCTGCCGCCGCTGATCACGAAAGTCAGGTTCAGGCCCCTGGGCTTGCTGACCTTCTCCACGTTGATCTCCGCGAAGATCGTCTGCTCGCGCAGCCCCAGGTTGAAGTTGCCGGTGCCGTCGAAGCCGCGGGGCTCCAGGCCCCGGAAGTCCCGGATGCGGGGGATGGATACGGAGATGAGCCGGTCCAGGAACTCGTACATGCGGTGCCCGCGCATGGTCACGCGCAGGCCGATGGGCATGCCCTGGCGCAGCTTGAAGTTCGAGATGGACTTATGCGCCCGGCGCAGCTGCGGCCATTGGCCGGTGACCATCGCCATCTCCTCGCGGGCGCCGTCGAGCATCTGGACGTTCTCGCGCGCCTCGGAGACGCCCACGTTGAGCACGATCTTGACCAGGCGGGGCACCTGCAAGGGGTTCTCAAGGCCGTGGGCCTTCATCAGGGCCGGCACGACCTCCTCGTGGTAGCGCTTCTGGAGTCGCGGGACCGGATGCTTGACCTCGCGGCCGTCGGAGACGGCCATCGCGGGTCCGGCGGACTTGGCCGCCTTGGCGTCGGGGGCCTTCTTGCCGCCCGGAGCCTTCGCCGGAGCCGGCTTCTTCGCCGGCGCGGCCTTTTCCTTCGCGTCCTTCTCAGCCATGATATCCTCTGCTTTCCTCTAAAGTATGGTCTCGCCGCAGCGGCGGCAGAGCCGAACGGTCTCGCCCGTGGCGAGCTTGTCGAGCTTGGGCCGCACGGGCTTCTCGCACTTGGGGCACATCAGCATGGCGTTGGAGTAGGCGATCGCCGCCTCCATCTTCTGCAGCCCGCCCGGCTCGGTCTGCTTGGGCTTCTTGTGCTTGGTCACCATGTTGATCTTGCCGATCAGGATGCGGCCCTTCTCCGGATAGATCTTGAGCACCTCGCCGGTCTTGCCCTTGTCCTTGCCGGCGATGACCATCACCTTGTCCTTCTTGCGCAGCTTGAGTTTCATCACTTCAGACCACCTCGGGAGCCAAAGATATGATCTTGAGATATTCCAGGTCGCGCAGCTCGCGGGAGACCGGGCCGAAGACCCGGGTGCCCCGGGGCTCCCCGTTCTCGTCGATGAGGCAGGCCGCGTTGTCGTCGAAGCGGATGTAGGAGCCGTCGGGCCGGCGGCGTTTGTGCACCGTGCGCACGATCACGGCGCGCACCTTCTCGCCTTTCTTGACGGCGCTGTTGGGCATGGCGTCGCGCACGCTGGCGACGATGACGTCGCCCACCGTGGCGTAGCGGTGATAGTGGCCCTTATTGACGTGGAAGCACTGGATCTTGCGGGCCCCCGAGTTGTCGGCGACGTTGATGATGGAGCGCAGCTGGATCATGGCTTGGCCTCCGTCTCGACAGCGGCGGGCCGGCGGGGCGCGGCCTTGATCACGCGGACCACGCGCCAGCGCTTGGTCCGGGAGAGCGGCCGGCTGCCCATGATCTCGACCAAGTCGCCCTGATGGGACTGGTTGGTCTCGTCATGCGCGCTGAAGCGGCTGCTCTTGCGCATGATCTTCTCGTAGAAGGGATGCCTCACCGATCGGGAGACCTCCACGACCCGCGTCTTGTTCATGCGGTCCGACACGACGAGGCCGGACATGATCTTGCGCCGGCTACGCTCCACGGCGGTTTCAGGGGACATGGTTGACCTCACGATTTCTGGGGCGCCGGCGCCGCGGCGGCCGTCTTCTTCTCTTGGATCCAGGTCTCGAGCCGGGCCGCGTGGCGGCGCAGGTTGCGCAGCTCCAGCGGGTTCTTGGCCGGCGCGACCCCGTTCTTGAACTTCAGGCGGAAGAGCTTCTCCCGGGCCTGCGTCAACTCGACCCGCAGCTCCGCCGCCGTATGATTGCGCAGGTTCTCTCTTTCCTTGGCCTTCATATGTGCTCCCGCACGACGAACGCGGTGCGGATGGGCAGCTTGAAGGCTGCCACGCGCAGAGCGATCTTGGCCTCTTCCAGGGTGACGCCCTCCATCTCGAAGAGCATGCGTCCGGGCCGCACCACGACGGCCCAGTGGTCCGGGGCACCCTTGCCCTTGCCCATGCGGGTCTCGGCCGGATGCTTGGTGATGGCCTTGTCCGGGAAGACCCGCAGCCACATCTTGCCGCCCTTCTTCATGTGCCGGCTGATGGCGACGCGCGCCGCCTCGATCTGGCGCACGGTCACCCATTTCGGCTCCAGCGCCTTCAAGCCATACTCCCCGAATGCGATGGAGAAGCCCTTCTTGGCCGGCCCCTTGATGCGCGGATGGCTGTGGGGCTTGCGATACTTGACGCGCTTAGGCATCAGCATGAGGAGTGCCTCCTTCCGGGACGGCCTGCGCCGAAGGCGCAGGTGCCGGGGCCGCAGCGGCCGGCTGGGCTACGGGCGCCGGGGCCGCCGCGGTGGCCAGAGCGGCCTGCGCGGCCGCGGCGCTCTCCGCGGCCTTGGCCAGCTGCTGGAACTCCTTGGCGCCCTTGACGAAATGCAGCTTCTTGAAGATCCAGACCTTCACGCCGATGATCCCGGCGGTGGTATAGGCCTCCGCGGTCCCGTAGTCCACGTCCGCGGAATACGTATGCAGGGGCACGCGGCCCTCACGGGCCCACTCGCGCCGCGCGATCTCGGCGCCGTTGAGGCGCCCGCCCACCATGACCTTGATGCCCAGGGCTCCGGACTGCATGGTGCGCTCGATGGACCGCCGCATGGCGCGGCGATACGCGATGCGCTTCTCGAGTTGGATGGCGATGGCCTCGGCCACCAGCCGCGGGTCGAGCTCGGGGTCCTTGATCTCCATCACGTTGATGAAGGTCTTGCGCTGGGTGAGCCCCTCGATCTGGCCGCGGATGCCCTCGATGTCGGCCCCGCGCTTGCCGATGACCACGCCCGGCCGGGCGGTATGGATGTTCACGCGCAGGTAGGAACCCGCGCGCTCGATGCCGACCCAACTGACCGCCGCCATGCGGAAGGTCTTCTTGACCAGGTTGCGGATCTTGAAATCCTCGCCGATCAAGGCCGGCATCTCCCGCAGCGAGAACCACTTGGATTCCCAATCCGCGGTGTAGCCCAGGCGCATCGCCTTGGGATGTGTTTTGTTGCCCATGATTTATCTCCCGGCCTCGTCCGACACCACGACGGTCAGGTGGCAGACCTTGCGTTTGAATGTGTTGGCCCGGCCCATGGGCGCGGGCATGACCCGGCGCATCTGGCCCATCGGCCCCTTGCCCGACCAGCAGGACTTGATGTAGACCCGCTCCGGGACCAAGGTCTTGCCCGCGAGCCTGGCCTTGATGGTCAGGTTGGCGGCGGCGGAGCGCACGGCCTTGGCGATCATGCCGCCGCAGGCCCGCGGGATCAAGGGCAGCATCTGCTCGGCTTGCAGCACCGACTTGCCCCGGATCTCCTTGAGGACCTGCGCGACCTTGCGCGTCCCGAATCTCTGGAATCTGGCGTAGGCTGTGGCTTCCATGTTATTGGCCTCAGGTCAGGGTGGTGGACTCTTTATGGGCCCCACCATGTCCCCGGAAATACCGGGTGAAGGAGAACTCCCCCAGCTTGTGGCCCACCATCTGCTCGGTGATGTAGATGGGCAGGAACTTGCGCCCGTTATGCACCGCGAAAGTGTGCCCGACGAACTCCGGCGGGATGGTGCTGCGCCGAGCCCAGGTCTTGATGGGCCTTTTCTCCCCGGAGGCGGTCATCTTCTGGACCTTTATGAGAAGTTTGGCGTCGACGAACGGCCCCTTGCGGCTGGATCTGCTCATAGCTCCCTCTTAGGCCTGGGTCTGGCTGCGCCGCCGGTCGGCGACGATCATCCAGCCCCACAGCTTCCTCTTATTGCGCGTCTTATAGCCCTTGGACAGCTGCCCCCACGGCGAGCGCGGGTGATTGCCGCCCTTGGACTTGCCGCGGCCGCCCCCCAGCGGGTGGTCGGTCGCGTTCATGGCTCCGCCGCGCACCGTCGGGCGGATGCCGCGGTGACGCGAGCGCCCCGCCTTGCCGAGGTTGATGGTGTTGTGCTCCGTGTTGGAGACCTGGCCCAAAGTCGCCAGGCAGCCCTCCGGCACCAGCCGGATCTCGCCCGAAGGCATCTTGAGCTGGACGTAGCCCGCATCCTTGGCCATGAGCTGCGCCTGGGTGCCGGCCGAGCGCATCATCTGGCCGCCCTTGCCCGGCGAAAGCTCCACGTTGTGCACGAAAGAGCCCTCGGGGATCTTGGCCAAGGGCAGCGTATTTCCGACCTTGATGTCCACGCCGGGCCCGCTGAGGATGGTATCGCCCACCTTCAGCCCCACGGGATGCAGGATGTAGCGCTTCTCGCCGTCGGCGTAGTTGACCAGACAGATGCGGGCGCTGCGGTTCGGGTCGTACTCGATGGTCGCCACCTTGCCCGGGATGCCGAACTTGTCGCGCTTGAAATCCACCAGACGGTAGGCCCGCTTGGCGCCCCCGCCTTGATGGCGGACCATGATCATGCCGGTGTTATTGCGCCCCCCCTGCCTCTTGAGCGCGCGCACCAGGGCTTTCTCCGGCCGCGTCGCGGTCAGTTCCGAGTAGTCCGCCGAGGTCATGTTCCGGCGGGACGGCGTGTACGGCCTAAAGGTTTTGAGTGGCATAGATCCTTCCTAGGAGGCCTGCTCCGCGACCTCGATTTTCTGACCCTTGCCGATGGTCACGATGGCCTTCTTCCAGTCGGGGCGCATGCCGCCGCCGCGTCCGTAGCGGCGGAACTTGCCCGGCACCACCATCGTGCGCACGGCCAGGACGTCGACCTTGAACAGGGCCTGGACCGCCCGCCGGATGCTCCCCTTGTCGGCGGCGCGCGCCACCTCGAAGGCGTACTGGTTGTACTTCTCCTTCTGGATCGTGCTGCGCTCGGTCAGCAGCGGCCGCACGATGACGCCGTAGGTCTCGTCCGAAACGGGGATGGTCTTGGCCATGTCAGTCTCCCTTGCTCTTGCGGCCAGCCCGCTCCGCCTTCGGCGCGGCGGCCTTGAGGTCGGCGGCCTTGCCCGCGATGGCCTTGGCGTCCCCCAAAGACGCGCAGCGCGCCTGCAGCTTCTCCAGCGCCGGCTGGGTGACCACCAGACGCCGGGCCCGCAGCACGCTGTAGGCGCTGACGTCGGCGGCCAGGGCCAGCTCCACGTTCGGGATGTTGCGGCTGGCCTGGGCGAGCTTGGCGTCGGGAGCGTCGAGGACCAGCAAGGTGCAGCCTTTGCGGTCGCCGCACTTGAGGGACTCGAGCAGCGCGAGCACGGCCTTGGTCTTGGCCTCTTCCACGCCCAGGCTCTCCACGAACACGAAAGCGCCCTCCGCCTGCTTGGCGGACAAGGCGTGGACCAGGGCCAGGCGGGCCTTGGCCCGGGGGAAGTCCAGGTGCACGTGCCCGGCGCGCGGACCGAAGGTGACGCCGCCGTGGCGCCACAGCGGCGAGCGGAAGGAGCCCGCGCGGGCCCGTCCGGTTCCCTTCTGCTTCCAAGGCTTCTTGCCGGACCCGGAGACCTCGGCGCGCGTCTTGGTGTTCGCCGTGCCCCGCCGCTGGTTGGCCAGGTAGACCGTCACGTACTCGTGCAGGAACTCCGGCGAGGGGCGCCGGCCGAAGACGGCGTCGGTGAGTTCGACCTTGCCGACCTCCGCCCCCTTGACGTTCAGTAGTTGCGCTTGCATGGAATCCTCTATGGCGCGGCCTTGGTGGGCTTCTTGCCGCTGATGATGTTGCCCATCTTGTCCTTGCGGACGGTGGGCAGGACAGGAGCGGTGTAATGCTTCTTGGCCATCACGGTCTCGGAAATCGTGACCAAGCCGCCCCGGGGACCGGGCACGGGACCGGCGAGGTAGATCAGGTTCTCGCGGGGGTCGACCTTGATGACCTCGAGCTTGAGCGTGCTCTCGGTCACGGCGCCCATGTGGCCGGCCATGCGCTGGCCGGGCAGCACGCGGCCCAGAGACCGGCGGGACGCCAGAGAGCCCGGCGAACGCTCCTTGTCCGAAGCGCCGTGGGAGGCGGGCATGCCGCGGAAGCCGTGGCGCTTCATGACGCCGGCGAAGCCCCGGCCCTTGGTCGTGGCCTGGACGTCGACGTAGTCGCCCGGCTTGAAGACGCCGTCGAGGCTGACCGTCTGGCCCGCTTCCAGGCCCTTGACGTCGGCGACGCGGACCTCGCGGGTCCAGCGCGCCGGCGCGCAGCCGGCCTTCTTGAACTGCCCCAGCTCGGGCTTGGTGAAGTGCTTCTCGGGGCGCGCGCCGAAGCCCAGCTGGACCGCGTTGTAGCCGTCCGGGCCCTGCGCCGATTTGACCCGCACCACCGGACAAGGCCCGGCCTTGACCACGGTCACGCCGAACAGGCGGTTGCTCCGCCCATACATCTGGGTCATGCCGACCTTCTCGCCCAGGATGGTGCGGAAATTGACGGGCGCCCGCTTGTCGACGGCGGCCGCCTTCTCTTCCGGCTTCGCTTCTTCTGCGCTCATAAATCCTCTTATTAAAGCTTGATCTCGACGTCCACGCCCGCCGGCAGATCGAGCTTCATCAGTTCATCGACCGTTTTCTGCGTGGTCGAATTGAGCTCGATGAGACGTTTATGCACCCGCATCTCGAACTGCTCACGCGATTTTTTGTCGACGTGGGGAGACCGGAGAACCGTGTACTTCTTGATGTGAGTGGGCAACAAAACGGGGCCCGATACGACGGCCCCGGTGCGTTGCGCCGTCTCGACGATCTTGCCTACGCTCGTGTCCAAGACCCTATGATCGTAGGCACGAAGGCGGATACGGATTCTCTGCTGCGGATGATTCGTCTCTGCCATAGCTATTATACCTTAATTCCCCTGGATTTTTACGCCCTAATCCATGATGTCGCTGACCACGCCGGCGCCGACCGTGTGGCCGCCTTCGCGCACGGCGAAGCGCAGCCCCTTCTCCATCGCGATCGGGACGATCAGCTCCGCCTCGATGTCGATGTTGTCGCCCGGCATGATCATCTCCACGCCCGGAGGCAGCGTCACCGCTCCCGTCACGTCCGTGGTCCGGAAGTAGAACTGCGGCCGGTAGCCCTTGAAGAACGGCGTGTGCCGCCCGCCCTC
>JAPLKL010000070.1 GCA_026388095.1 Elusimicrobiota bacterium
AAGAAGCAAAAAGAGAAAGGACCGGCCGATGAAGGCTCCCTTCTTCTCTTCAACGACAACGCCAACGGCAAGGAGAACGGACCCAGAAACTACAAAAGCCCGTCAACGGCCTCCAGGCTCATCCTTGGATGAGAAAATGCTGAAATGATATCATGAGGCCCGCGATGTTCCTGAAAAACATCGGGCGCAACGTCGTTTTCCTCGGCGTGGTCAGCGGCCTGACCGACATCTCTTCGGAGATGCTCTACCCCATCATGCCGCTGTTCCTTACTACGGTCCTGGGCGCGCCCATGACCGTGGTGGGCCTCATCGAGGGCGTGGCCGAGGCCACGGCGAGCCTGCTCAAGGCGGCCAGCGGGCTCTGGTCGGACCGCGCCGGCCGGCGCAAGCCTTTCGTGCTCTGGGGCTACGGGCTCTCCGCTCTGAGCAAGCCGCTCCTGGCTTTGGCCGGGGCCTGGCCCTTCGTCCTGTTCTGCCGGTTCCTCGACCGGACGGGGAAAGGCGTGCGCACCTCGGCGCGCGACGCGCTGATCACGGCCTCGTCCGAGCCGGAGCACTGGGGCAGGGCCTTCGGCTTCCACCGCGCCATGGACACGGCCGGGGCAGTGGCCGGGCCGCTGGCGACGGTCTTCCTGCTGTCGGTCTGCGGACTGGGATATCGGAGCATCTTCTTGATCGCGGCGATCCCCGCCGTCCTCGGCGTTCTTGTGCTGGCCGCCTTCGTCGAAGAACGGCGATCGTCCCCCGACGGAACCGCCGCCCCCCGCGGGGGGGCGGCGGGACTCGCGACGCTTCGCGTCGCGAGTTCGGGATTCTCGGCCGACTACAAGAGGTTCCTGCTTGTCTACGGGCTTTTCGCGGTCGGCAACTCCAGCGACGTGTTCCTGCTGCTCAAGGCCGCGCAGGGCGGGCTGAGCCCGACGAAGGTGGTGCTGGCCTACGTGCTCTACAACGCGGTCTACGCTCTGGCCGCGACTCCGGCGGGGATGCTGGCGGACCGTCTGGGCCGCACGCGGACCTTGGCCGCGGGACTGGCGGTGTTCGCCGCGGTCTATCTGGGCTTCGCGCGGGTCGCGGCCGGCCCCTGGTTCTGGCTGCTCTTCCCCGTCTACGGCTGCTACACCGCGCTGGCGGAGAGCTCGCTCAACGCGGCCATCGCGGAGCGCTGCACGGCGCAGAACCGGGCCACCGCCATGGGGCTCTTCCAGGGGACCGTCGGGGTCTTGGCCTTGGCCGCGAGCCTGGCCGCGGGCTGGCTGTGGACCCAGGTCTCGCCCGCCGCGCCGTTCTATCTGGGCGCGGCCTGCGCCGCGGCCGCGGCGCCCCTGCTGCTGCTCCTCCCCGAACGCGCGCGTTCCTAGAGCCCGCGCCGCGGGGCATCTTGGCATGGCTGTTCCGGTTTAGCGTCTAGTCCTTTCTGTGCACGATAAGAGGTTATCTGATTATTTCTGGTGCTGATAAGTGTCATATATTACGTATTTTTTAGAAGCGGGGGTTCCGCGAACCCCCCTCGTCGGAGAATTTGACATGCCTTGGGCATGCTGTTACACTGTCCTAACATTTTGCCGCAAGGAGACCCCACTTTGAAGAACAGGCCCGCCCCCGCCGTCCACTACGCCTCACGCAAGCATCCCAAGATCGAACTCACTGAGAACCAGCTCAAGGTCATCAAGGACAAGTACCTGCGCGGCAGCGCGTCCATCGAGGTCTGGCTCGACGGGGTGGCGCACAACATCGCCCTGGCCGAGATCCTGGCGCATCCCGACGCCGAGGACTGGGGGGTCTTCTCCGGCGTGCGCTACAGCGCCCACCCCGTGGTCGGCCCGGCGCAGGTGCGGCCCTCGCGCATGGTCCTGTTCCACGACGGCCTGGCCGAGTCCGGCCTGCGCGAGGCCAACTTCACCCGCCTCATCAAGAACCTGGAGACCGCCTACGCGACGGTGCCGGAGGCGCGCAAGCTCGCCGACCTCTGGCGCGACCGCTTTTATGACATGCTCTCCGGCTGGGACTTCCTGCCCAACTCCCCGACTTTGATGAACGCGGGCCGCGAGCTCCAGCAGCTCTCCGCCTGCTACGTCCTGCCCGTGCCGGACTCCATGGAGGCCATCACCAAATCGCTGTCCGCGCAGTCGCTCATCCAGAAGTCCGGCGGCGGCACGGGCTTCGCCTTCAGCCAGCTGCGGCCCAAGGGCGACATCGTCAAGAAGACCCAGGGCGTGGCTTCGGGCGCCTTGTCCTTCATGCAGATGTTCGACAAGCTCACCGACGTGGTCAAGCAGGGCGGCACGCGCCGCGGCGCCAACATGGGCATCCTGCACTACACCCACCCGGAGATCAAGGACTTCATCACCATGAAGTCGCAGTCCGCGACCATGGAGAACTTCAACGTCTCGGTCGCCGTCGACGAGAGGTTCATGAAGGCCGTGGCCTCGGACGCCGAGTACGACCTGATCAACCCGCGCACCAAGGAAGTGACGGGCAAGGTCCGGGCCAAGGAGATCTTCGACCTCATGGTGGAGTGCGCCTGGAAATCCGGCGACCCGGGCTTCATCGTCATCGACCGCATCAACAAGTCCGGCTCCAACCCCACGCCGGCCATCGGCCAGATCGAGGCCACCAACCCGTGCGGGGAGCAGCCGCTCTTGGCCTGGGAGCCCTGCAACCTGGGCTCCGTGAACCTCGCCAATTTCGTGGTCGGTCCGGCCCTGGAAGGGACCTTCGACTTCAAGCGCCTGGCCGCGACCGTGGAGACCGCGGTGCGCTTCCTCGACGACGTCATCGAGGTCAACAACTACCCCCTGGCCGAGATCGAGCGCATGGCCAAGGGCAACCGCCGCGTGGGCCTGGGCGTGATGGGCTTCGCCGAGACCTTGGCCAAGATGGGCATCCCCTTCGACTCTCCGGCCGCCCTGGAGTTCGCCAACAAGCTGATGCGCTACATCAACGACACGGCGCTGGCGGCGTCCGAGTCTTTGGGCCAGTCGCGCGGGGTCTTCCCGAACTGGAAGAACTCCATCTACGACCCGGACGCGGTCCACTTCCGCGGCGAGAAGCGCACCCCGCGGCACTGCGCCCGCACCACCATCGCGCCGACCGGCACCATCGCCATCGCCGCGGGCCTGCAGGGCAGCGGCATCGAGCCTTTCTTCGCCATCGCCTACACGCGCTACAACGCCAAGGCCCTGGAGGCGATCAAGAAGGGCGAGGCGCCCTCCGAGAAGGACGTGTTCTTCGAGGTCAACCCCCTCTTCAAGGAGGTCGCGGAGAAACGCGACTTCTTCGGCCTCAAGGAGAAGGACCTCTGGAACCGCATCAACGAGAACCACAAGGCGGTGCGCGGCATCGCCGAGATCCCGGCCGACATCCAGCGCCTTTTCCCGACCGCCCACGACGTCTCGCTGGAGTACCACATCCAGATCCAGGCCGCCTTCCAGAAGTACACGGACAACGGGGTATCCAAGACCATCAACCTCCCCGCCACGGCCACGGTGGCCGACGTGCGCAACGCCTACACGCTGGCCTACGAGCTGGGCTGCAAGGGCATCACCATCTACCGCGACGGCTCCAAGGCCCAGCAGGTCTTGAACCTCGCCCCGGCCCCGTCCAAGACCAAGCGCCGCGACCCGGAGACCGCCTTCGGCGCCTCCTCCGAGTACTACCAGATCAAGACCGGCTACGGGCCCCTGCACATCCACATCAACTACGACGAGCGCGGCCCCTACCAGGTCTTCACCAACATCCCGCCGCTGGGCACCGAGATCTCGGCCTTGACCTCGCTGGTGGGCATCCTGCTCTCCAAGTACTTCGCGGAGGGGGGCGACCCCTTGAAGGTGCTCAAGCACCTCAACTCGGTCAAGGGCGACAAGCCCATCGGCTTCGGCGAGAACCGCATCAACTCCATAGCCCACGCCATCTCGGTGGCCCTGCGCCAGCACCTCAAGAAGACCGGCTGGCTCACCGACGGCGAGGACGCGGCCCAGAAGTCCAAGCTGGAGGGGCTCACCTTGCCCAAGGCGGAGTACTGCCCAAAGTGCTACTCCTCCAACGTGTCCTACGAGTCCGGCTGCTCGGGGCCGACCTGCCACGACTGCGGGTTCTCCGAGTGCTCTTGACGGAATAAGGAGACCTGGCCGGCTCGCGCACGCGGATCAAATACGACCGTGGTCAAGTGTCCGGCCTGCGGCTTCGACTCCCCGGATTCCGCCCGGTGGTGCGATCTCTGCAAGGAGCCTTTTCGCAAGGCGCGTCCGGAGGCCGCGCCGGCCGCCAAAGCCGATCCCGAGGGCGCTCGCAAGGCCCCGGAGCCCGGCATGGGCATCCCCCCCGAGTTCCTCACCCTCGACACCGGCGGCAAGGTCCCTGCGGCCCCCCGCTGGTTCCGCTACGCGGCTTGGTGCTCTCTCGTCGCCTGGCTCATCGTCGTGATGGTCCTTATGAAAGTCTATATGGCCAGACACAGGGCCCAACTGCAAGATCAGCCCTCCGAGCAGTCCGCGCAGCCACGCTGAAATTAGCCGGACATTCTAGCCGGCAGACATCCCCTGACTTGGCGTGACGCCGGGCGCATTGACACGGGATGGTCCATGCAGTACACTACAGAAAACCTGTTTCCATACTGGAACTGCCGATCCAGATGATTTACCCTGATCATCGACCCGACGCCAGCCAGGTGCATGACATGGACAAGACGAAAATGCGGGGCGCTTCAGGCTTCACGCTCATCGAGCTCATGATCGTGGTCGCCATCATCGGTGCATTGGCGGCTGTCGCCGCACCGAAATTCGGCTCGCTGATCCGCAAGGCCAATGAAGGCGCGTCCAAGGGCAACCTGGCATTGATCCGCGCCGCGATGATGATCTACTACGGCGACCTGGATGGACAGTACCCGGCGACGCTGACCGCGATGACGGTCGACGGCAAGTACCTGGGGGCGCTGCCGGTTGCCAAGACTCCAAACTACCACGCGGACAGCTCGGTCACTTTCTACCAGACGGGCGTCAATGACAAGGCCGGCTGGAGCTACAACAATACGGCTGGCGACGCGAACCAGGGGACGGTGCTGGTGAACTGCAGGCATACGGACTCCAAGGGCACCATCTGGTCGTCGTACTGAGCCGTCGTCCGGCCGGTCCTACTTCACGCCCATGACGTTCCTGTCGTGGCGCGTGGCTGTCTTGGTCTGGACGAGGGCGTCGTAGCGGACCCGGTCGGCCTGGAGATCGCGAGATTCCTGGAACTTGCGCCCGACTTTCAGCGCGGCAGCCTTGGCCGAGGCGTCGAGCATGTATTTCGAGGGCCCCAGGGACCCCGAGGGGTCGAATTGAACGTCGACGAATACGAGCACGGAGTCATCGCGGCAGATGAAATCGACCGATCCGTCGGCGCATTTCCATTCACGTTCCAGTATCTTCCAGCCGAGCCCCTCGATGAATGCGGCGGCCTGATCCAGCTGGCTGGCGGGCTTATCCTTATGAAATGGCTCGCCGCAGAATTCGCACCAACTCCGGTCTTCCGGTACATCGAAGCCGCACTTCGGGCACTTCATGGATACCACCTCTTCTGTGTCATCAATCTACAAGCACAATATACAGCATTTCCCAATTATAACCTTTGCTCGGCCCCCTCGGGGGCTGAAGAGGCTGGCTGCGGCTGGTCATTTCAAGACTTGGCTGACATGCGCTGACTTGCTGTGACGCCGATTTTCTTGACGCTCCCCCGCAGGCGCTCTATACTTATGGTGCCTGCCTTTCCGACTTGAGTCCTATTTGACCAGGCTTGGTTAAAATAACATGACTGGTCAGGCGACTCCTTGAATTGCGGCCGGAAACACCATATACTTTTACCACTAACCCGTATTGAGAATGTATTATAGGAAATCTCCGGGCGTCACCCTCGTCGAGCTCCTCGTCGCGGTCACCATCCTGACCGTCGGCATCGTGAGCTTGGTCGCGACCTTCGGCGGCATCCAGAAGGCCATCCAGGCCTCCAAAGCCAAGACTGTGGCCGCGAACCTGGTGCAGGAGAAGATGCAGATCCTCAAGCAGATGACCTACTACGCCGTCATCGTGACCTCGATGCCCGCGTTCAACAACGACTACAATCCGCCCGTCCCCTACGACATTGGCTATTTCCCCCCGGAGACAATCCTGGAAGGCGGCATCAGTTTCACCCGGCTGACCTACATCCAGGGCGCGACCGAGAACTCCGGCAAGATCGTCACGCTCCCAGTGGACGCGCCGGATGCGGGGATGCGGCTCATCACGGTGAGCACCTTCTGGAAGCAGGGCGGGGAGAAGAAGCTGCTGCAGCTCTCCAGCGTCATGGCCAATCCCGCAACGGTCATGCCCAACGGGGCCATCAAGGGGACGGTCACCAACTCCGTCGGCGGGGCGGGAATCGCCGGGGCCATGGTCGTGGCCGCCCAGGACATGGGCTACCAGGACACCACCGCCAGCGACGGCAGCTACGGGATCACGGTCTCGCCCGGCAACTACAATCTGGTGGCCTCGGCCCCAGGCTTCTTCACCTCCATCCGTCCCGTCGGCATAGGGGCCAACCAGACCGTGACCCAGCCGTTCCCTCTGCTGCCCATGAGCTCCGGCTCGGTGACGGGCGTGGCCTGGATGAACACGGGGCCGGTCATCAGCCAGGTCGTGGTCGGAACCACGCAGGCCAACGGGTTCGTGGCCGAATACGTCGAGCTCTTCAACCCCACCACCTACCCCATCACCATCGGCGGCAATCCGCCGTCCATCAAGCTCAACGTGGCCGCCAACTGCCTCAGCGCCAACGTGAACTGTTCCGACAGCACATACGGCGTGCCCATGAGCTACTACAACGTCACGATCGCTTCGGGCGGCTACTACGTCTTCGCCAACACGCGGACCTTCACGGCGGGAGGGGTGACGGTCAACGCCGATGCCGTCTTCGTGGACACCGTGCCCGCCCTCTGCTCGCAATTCGCTTTCCAAAACGTGACCGGCATGGCCTCCCCGCCCAATCCGCCCTTGCCCACCTGCAGCGCCGGGACCTGCAACTTCAGCTGGAACACGGCTTCCAACCCCCCGGTCAAGCTGCTGCTCAACCCCACCCACGACGGCGTTTTCTGGCTCAGCGACCGGGCCGGAACCGTCATCGACGGGGTGGGCTGGACGCACGGCGGCTACGTCCCGCCGAATTGCGAAGGGACCTGCATCACCATGCCCGGGACCAACGGTCTGGAGATACCGGAACAGCTGATGCGTTTCGCCAGCACCGCGGGCGTGAGCGCCGTCTGGGGCCCGGCCTATGATTCCTCCAACAACACCGTGGATATCGCCACGGCCCCGGTTCCCTTCCTGCCGCCCCACGGGACCTTCAGCGCCAAGGTCCCCATCGTGTCGGGCAAGGTCCCGGTGGGCGGGGTGATCTCGGCTACGGACACGCTCTCCTCTCCCATGTCCGCGGCGACCGTGGGCAACCCGCCCTACGCCGCCTTCACCTTGACGCCCGTCGCCACCGGGTTCTGGTCCGTGTACATCGCCAGCCGGGGCTACGAGTGCCAATTGGCCACGGTCACCATCGCCTCTTCGGGCTCCACCTATCAGTTCTCGAGCACCACCACCTTCCTCAACCTGACCTCCACCGTGGGCTTCGTCGTGGGCAGAGTGACCGACGCCTCCGGCGTCCCCCTTCCCGGCCTCCCGGTCAACCCCGGCGGCGCCGGCTCCACGTCCGCCACCGACAGCTCCGGCCGCTACACTGTGCGCGCCACCGCGGGCATGATTGACCTGATCGCCAACCAGAGCGGCGACCCTGGCTGCAACGTTAGTTACATCTCCGTCACCTCGGTCGCAGTCCCGGTGAGCCTCGGCGTGGTCACCAACAACGTCAATTTCATGCTCTCCCAGGGCGGCAAAGTCACCGGCTTCGTCACGCGCGACGGCAGCAACGCCCTGCCCGGCGTGGCCGTGGCCCTCTTCGACAGCAACGGCCAGGCTCACGACCAGGCGGTCTCCGACGGCAACGGCCGCTTCACCATGTACAGCGCGACCGGCAACTACACGCTCATGGGAGAGGTCGATTCCATGGAGAGCGTCTCCCCGGCCTTCACCGTCGTCACTGTCCTAGCCGGGCAGACCGTCTTCAGCGCGACCTTCACGGTCACCGGGGCCCTGGGCTACATCTCGGGGCACGTCTACACGGGCGCGAGCGTCCCCATCCGCGGCGGGGTCCTCATCCTCGCCTCCACCGCGACCCTGCCCAGCCCGCCGCCGGCTTTGAGCACAGCCACCCTTACCGGCGCCGCCATCTACGCGACCTCCAGCCAGGAGGACGGCAGCTACACGGTCGGGGTGCGCCAGAGCACCTACACGGTCAATGCCTACTATTCCGTCGTCAGTTCCACCGGCGGCATCAGCGTCGTCAAAAAGACCGCGATCAACAAGCTGGTCTACCCGGGGCAGACGATTTCGGGGGTGGATTTCTCATGGTGAGCCGAGGCCGGCGACCGCGGCCGGGCTTCACCCTCGTGGAGGCCATGATGGTGGTGGCCATCATGGGCATGATCGCCACGGTGGCGCCCGCCCTGCTCCTGCAAGCCAACCGGGCCTTCATACTCAGCCGTGTCCGCACCGACCTGCAGGGCCAGGCGCGCGGCATCATGTACATCATAACCAGGGAACTGCGCCAGGCTCAGAGCGCGACCATCACCATAGACCAGGCCTCGGGCCAGCCGTATTATTCGCGCATCACCTTCACCAAGCAGCAGGGGACGACCATGTGCTTCTACCAGCAAGGCAACCGGCTCATGCAGAAGGTGGGGTCCAACATCCATATGCTCACCTCCTGCTTGACTTACATGGCGTTCTCGTTCCCCCGTTCCGACAACATGGGCATCATCTCCGTCTCGATGACCGTGCAGCAGACCATCTACCAGGGCCAGATCAAGGCCCTGCACATGGCCTCCCAGCAGGTGAGGGTCATGGACTGATATGGACAAGATAATTCGCCGGGCCGACTCCGCGCGCGGCCAGGTCCTGGCCGGCGTGGTCATCCTGCTGGCCCTGATGCTCATCATCGTGCCCACTTTGGTCTTATGGGTGCAGAGGGACACCCTGCACTCCGTCAAGAACCGGCAGAGCACCACGGCCTTCAACCTGGCCGAGGCCGCGGTGGACCGCGGCGTGTGGAAGCTCGCGAGCTCCACCTACACCTGGTCCGAAGCCGCGGCCGGACACACGATCTCCGGCTACAACTTCGACGTCACCTACGCGGACGTGCCGGGCGGAACCTACCGCATCAAGTTCTCCGCCGCGGCCGGCGGGCAGGTGCAGCTCTGGGGCGAGGGCCGCGACGCCTTGAGGAAGGAGACCCGCTCCATCCAGGTGGTGTTCAAGAACACCAGCGCCCCGGGCGCGCTCATGACCCAGGGCACCCTCACCGAGAGCGATATGGCCATCGTGCATTGGGGGCCCATGCTGGCCCAGAACAATATCAACATCATCGGCAACGCCCTCAATCGCCATTATCCCAGGAAGCTCTCCAAGCAGGTGGTCCTGCCCTACGACAGCAACGGCTTGACTCCTCCCAACACGGACAACCTGGAGTGGTGGTCCGGCTTCGCGGTGCCGGACCTGCCCAACCTGGATTTCGCGACCCTGCGCTCCTCGGCCGTGGCCACCAACACCATCAACTGCAACGGCAACTGGAACGCCACCAACAACCAGATCCACTGCGACAGCAACCTGTCGAGCTGCCTCAATTGCGTGGTGAACTTCATGGGCAATACCGTGACCAACTCGCATCATAACCTCGTCTATACGGACGACGCGTCCGTCTCCGACAACCGTTCCAACAGCAATTACGTCTGGTACTGGGACAACAACGTCAACGTCCTCAACCCGCAGGTCAAAGGAACCATCATCGTCCGCGGCAACCTGAGCACCAACGGCTCCGACTGGTACGGGCCGTCCGGCTACATCAACAACAACGTCAACGTGCCGGTCCCGGTCAACGCCTGGCTCGAGTACCAGAAGATCAAGGTCAACGCCAACGCCACCGCCACCAACAAGTTCCCGGCGGACAACGGCAATCAGAAGGTCACGGCCAACTACGTGATCGGCGCCGCCGGCGACACCGTCGAGTGCGGCGGTTCGCCCTGCTCGGGCAACGACCTGGGCTTCTTCGGCTTCATCTACGTGGGCAAGGACGTCAACTTCCAGGGCGACGCGGACATCTTCGGCGCGGTCTGGGTGGTGGGCAATTGGTCCGCGGCCGGCAACAACCTGATCTTCTACGACGACAACCTGCTTCTGCCCATGCTCAACGTGGTGCTGGTGCGCCAGTCCTGGCAGGAGGTGCCGCGAAGTACCCAGGCGTGGAATTGAAGCGCTGGCTGCTGCCCGCGGCCCTGCTGCTGTGCCTGCCGGCCTGCCTCAAGCCGGTGACGGACCCGGACCTGCCCTGGCACCTGGCCTCGGCCCGCTGGATGCTGGAGCATCGCGCCGTGCCCCGCGCGGACGTCTTCTCCTGGACCCGCGGCGGCCGGCCCTGGGTGGATTTCGAGTGGTGTGCCCAGCTCGCGCTCCACGGACTCGACCGGCTGGGTGGCGAGCCGGCGGTGTGGCTGTTCAAGTCTTTGGCGTTCTTCGCCCTGCTCCTCTGCTTGGCGCTCCTGCTCAGGCGCTGGGCCGTGCCCGACGCCTGGCTCGCCGCGGCCCTGCCGCCAGCGGCCCTGACCTTCGTGCCCTACTTCAACTATCGGCCCGAGATCTTCTCCCTTTTCCTGTGCCTGGGGCAGCTCGCCCTCCTGGAGGAACTGCGCGCCGGCGAGCGGCCCTGGCCGGCGGCCCCGGTCCTGGCCCTGCAGGCGGCGGGCTATGCCCTTTGGGCCAACCTGCACGGCGCTTTCCCGTTGGGCATCGTGCTCTGCCTGCTCTACGCGACCGAGGGGGGCCGCTCGGGCCGCCTAGCCCTGGCCCAGGCCGCGGCCGCCGCCGCGGGCACCTTGGCCAACCCTTACGGGCCGAAGCTCTACACCGTGTTCCTCCAGCACGCCAAGGATTGGATGCTGCTGCGCAACTACATCGTGGAATGGGCGGACATCGAGCTCTTCGACCTGCCCAACCTGCCCCATCTGGGCATCATCCTGTTCTCGTTTTTGGCCGCGTTGGCCGCGGTGTGGCAGAGAGTCCTCCTGCCGCGCGCGCATCTCGGGGTCCTGGTCGTGTCTGGGCTGTTCTGCTCGGGCGCTTTCCGCCACAGCGTCTACATCCCCTTGCTGCTTCTGCCCTTGGCCCTCAAGACCTGCCTGCGCCTGGAAGCCGGCCTCTGGGGGCGGCGCGCGCGGTGGAGCCTGGCCGCCGGCATACTCCTTTTTACCGTGCATGCGGACGCCAAGCTGGTCAAGCTCCTGCCTTTGCTCCGGGCCCCGCGCGGGGAGAACGACAGCGTGCCCGCCGGAGCCGTCCGCTTCCTCAAGGGCGAGCGGAAGACTTTGGCCAAGCTCAAGTTCTTCAACTCCTGGAACTGCGGCGGCTATCTCGATTACAACCTCTACCCGGACTACCAGGTGTTCCTGGACGGCCGCTATCTGTTCACGGACATGCTGCCGGAGCTCGAGAACGCGGACAACGACCCCGCGGCCTGGAGGCGCTACGCGGACCGCTTCGGCCTGGAGGTGGTCCTCTTCTCTCTGGACCGGCCGCGCTACCGGCTGGATTCCGCCAAGGCCGGGCCGTGGCGGCCTTTCGACGTCCTGGCCATGCCCGCCAAGGACTGGGCCCTGGTCTACTGGGATGATATCTCCTTGGTCTTCGTCCGGCGCCGGGCCGTGCCCTCGGCTTGGCTCGCGGCCCGCGAGTTCCGCTATCTGCGGCCGGGGGACCTCCAGATCGTGGGGCTCAAGACCGTCTCCGGCATGATCCCCTTGGACGCAGTCGCGGCCGAGGCGGCCCGCTACCGCAAGGAGATCGGCGCGCCGGCGGAGACCGCGCGGATCAACGCCTGGCTCGCGGTCTTGAAGAAGGAGACCGGGAGGGCCGCGCCAGCCGGGCCCGGGCCGCGGCCAGATCGACCTGGACGGCCCGGGAGCCGGGATTGAGCCGCAGGGCTTCTCGGAAGCAGAACACGGCCTTGTCCGGACGGCCCAGGCGCAGCCAAGCCAGCCCGCAGCCGTAATGTCCCCGCGCATCGGCGGGGTAGAGCCTGAGCGCGCGCGTATAGGCCGCCAGGGCCTCGCGCGGCGAGCCGGATTCGAGCCAAGCGTTGCCCAGGTTGTTGAGAAGATTGAGACGCCCCGTGCGCACGGCGGGCAGGCTTTCGTCCAAGCCCTGGGCCAGGCCCCGCTGGAACAGGGCGATGGCCTCAACGGGCTCTCCGTGCATGTGGAGCGCCACGCCCAGATCGTTGTAGGCGCGCAGCTCCTTCGGGTCGAGGCGCAGGGCCTGCCCGTAGCAGCGCGCGGCCAGCGCGTGGTCGCCCGCCGCCGCGTAGAGCCGGCCCAGGGCGTAGTGCGCGGCCACGAGGCCCGGATCCAGCTTGAGCGCGGCCTTGTATTGGGCGAAGGCCTCCTCCACGGCGCGCCGCTCGTAGTAGACGTCCCCGAGTCTGAGGCGGGCCTCTGCGTCGTCCGGCCTCATGGCCACGACCCGGCTCCAGAGCGCCTCGGAGTCTCTCCAGTAGGCCAGTTGCAGGCGGGTCAGGCCGAAGAGCAGCCCGACCAGAAGCGTGGCCGCGGCCAGGGCCGAAGCCAGGCGCGCGCGCGAGCCGCGGGCCCAGGCGGCCAAGCCGGCGGCCGCGAGCAGGGCCCAGGGCAGGCAGGAGAGGTACGAGGAACGGTCCGCCGCGGCGTAGGCAGCCGCAGGGGAAGGGGCCAAGTGGGCGGGCCAAAGTGTCTTGCCGAAGTGCAAGAGGAAGCGGCACGTCCCCCAGGCCGTCATGCGTAGGAGGCCCGCGGCGGCGGGCGCGTGCTTCTGCGCGTGAGTCGCGGCCCAGACCGCGAGCAGGGCCGGCGCCGCGAAGAGCAGCTTCTCTATCAGGACGCACCGGGGGCTGGCGGCGGTCCAATGCCTCGGCTCCAGAGGGAGCCGGCGCAGGGGATAGATATCCAGCATGAGCAGGAACAAGGCCAAGGGCGCGGCCAGGCTCGGAGCCAGGACGGCGGCCGCGCCCGCGGCCAGCCAGGAGGCTCCCCGCCAAGTCCAGCGGCCGGGAGCCGCAGCGGCTTTCAGGTAGCCTACGAGGCTGATGAGGCAGAAGGTCCCGCAGAGGAGGTCGCGCTGGGCCGAGGCCCAGGCCACGGATTCGACGCGCAGGGGATGCAAAGAGAACAGCAGCGCGGCCAGACCTGCCCACCACCACGGCTGCGGGTCCTTCTCGTCAGCGCACCAAGCCGCGCGCAGCAGCCGGGCGGCGATGACCGCGAAGAGCGCGGCATTGAGCGAGTGCAGGAGCACGCTGGCCAGGTGTATGCTGGCGGGGCCGGCATGGTAGCGCGGCAAGCCGCGCAGGCCGAGCGCGGTGTCGTCGAGATTGACGAAGCCGTTGCGCACCGCGGGCCAGAACACCGCGGCGGTGGCGGCCGCCGCCAGAAGGGGCGCCCAGAGCCGCGGGTGTTCGCCCGCAGGGATTGTGGGCTGGACGCCGGCCGCAGTTCCGGTCGCTTCTTCCATGGGCGAGCCTGATTATATGAATTTGCGCCTCGCCGGCACCGCGGGCCCGAGAGTCCGGAATTGATATAATCACGCGGTGAATCAGCCCCGCCGCCGCGGCCGCTTCATCGTGCTGGAAGGCCCGGACAAGTGCGGCAAGTCCACCCAGGCCGGTCTCCTGGCCCGGCAGTTGCGGCGCCGCGGCGTCCGCTTCATCCACACCCGCGAGCCCGGGGGCACGGGCCTGGCCGAGGCCATCCGCGCGGTGCTGCTCGACCCCCATCATGACGTCGACCCCTTGGCCGAGCTTTTCCTCTATGAAGCCTCGCGCGCCCAGCACACGCGCGAGAAGATCCTGCCCGCCCTAAGGCAGGGCTCCTGGGTCCTCTGCGAGCGCTACAGCCTGGCCACGCTGGCCTATCAAGGCTGCGCCCGGGGCTTGTCTTTGCCCATGATCCGCACCTTGGACCGCATCGCCACGGGCGGCCTGCGGCCGGACCTCACCATCGTGCTGGACATCCCGGAGTCCGAGTTCGCCTCCCGCGACCGCGGCCGCAGGCTTGACCGCCTGGAGCGCGAGTCCCTGGCCTTCCGCAAGCGGGTGCGCGAGGGCTACCGCGTCCTGGCGCGCCGCCTGCGCGGCTGCGTCCTGCTCAACGGCCGCCGGCCGCTGGCCGAGGTGCACGAGGAGATCGTCCGCCGCGTGGAGAAGCTGCGGCGATGACTTTCGGCAAGGTCAAGGGCCAGGCCCGGGCGGCCCGGATCCTCTCCGGCCTGCTGGAGAGCGGGCGCGTCCCCAACGCGCTGCTCTTCGCCGGGATGGACGGGATCGGCAAGACCCTCATGGCCGTGGAATTCGCCCGCGCGCTCCTGTGCCAGGACCGCAAAAGCCCGGCGGAGCCGGCCTGCGGCTTCTGCCCCGATTGCCTGGCCGTGGACCGGCGCAACCATCCGGACCTGGCCTTGGTCAACGCCCAGTACCAGGCTCTTCTGGAGGAGAAGGAGCCGGAGAAGCAGAAGATACTGCACGTCGAGACGATCTGCCATGTGCGGCGCGACATGGAGATGCCGTCCATGCTGGGACGGTGGAAGATCGCCGTCATCGAGGACGCGCATCGGATGAATGCCAGCGCGGCCAACGCCCTGCTCAAGAACCTGGAGGAGCCCATCCCGCGCTCGCTTTGGATCCTGGTGACCTCCGGCTGCGAACAACTGCCCAGGACGATCCCTTCCCGCTGCTTCGCGGTGCCCTTCGTGCCTCTGGCCGAGGCGGCGGTGCGCGTCATCCTGGAGGACCAAGGCGTGGCGCCGGAGCGCGCCGCCGTCGCGGCGGGGCTTTGCGAAGGCTCCGCCAGCCGGGCCCTGGAGCTGGCCGCCGGCGAGTATCCCGAGGCCCTCTACGCGGGCCCGCTGGCCGCCTTCCAGGCGGCCGACAGCCTGCCCCGCGAGGGCTACCTGGCCCGCAACGAGGTGGAAGCCGCGCTCTTCGCCGTGGCCCAGGACCTGCGCCTCAAGCATCTGCAAGGCGCTCTGCCCTTCGCCAAAGTGGAGCGCCCCCTGCGCGAGCTGCTGCGCCTGCGCCGGGCCCTGCGCTCCAACGCCGACCCCAAGGTCGTGCTGACCCTGGCCGGACTCGCCGTCGAGGATGCCAGGAGCGCTCCCCCATCCCTCTGATGAAAAAATACTACCTCACGACTCCGCTCTACTACGTCAACGCGGCCCCGCACATCGGGCACGCCTACACCACGGTGGCGGCCGACGTGCTGGCCCGCTTCTTCCGCGCCAACAACCGGCCGGTGCACCTGCTGACCGGCACGGACGAGCACGGCGCCAAGATCGAGGAGGCCGCGCGCGAGGCCGGCCTGCCGGTCCAGGAGTTCGCGGACCGCAACTCCGCGGCCTTCCGCGAGCTTTGGAAGCACCTCGACATCCGCTACGACGACTTCATCCGCACCACGGAGCCGCGCCACGAGTCCCGGGTGCAGGAAAGCTTCAAGAAGCTCCTGGACTCCGGCGACGCCTACAAGGGCCGCTACCGGGGCTTCTACTGCGTCTCGGACGAGACCTACTGGACCGAGACCGACGCGCCGCCCGACGAGAAGGGCCGGCGCCTCTGCCCCAACGCCGAGTGCCGCAAGCCCCTGCAGGAGGTCGAGGAGGAGAGCTACTTCTTCAAGCTCTCCAAGTACCAGGAGCCGCTCCTCAAGCACTACCGCGACCACCCGGGCTTCCTGCTGCCCTCCCACCGCGCCAACGAGATCCTGCGCTTCGTGGAGGGCGGCCTGCAGGACACGGCCATCTCGCGCACCAAGGTGAAGTGGGGCATCCCGGTCCCCGGCGACGCCGAGCACACCATCTACGTCTGGTTCGACGCCCTGCTCAACTACCTCACCGCGGCCCAGAGCACCGGCGCCTCGGGCGACTATTGGCCCGCGGACGTGCACGTCGTGGGCAAGGAGATCTACCGCTTCCACTCGGTGACCTGGCCGGCCATGCTCATGGCCTTGGGCCAGCCGCTGCCCAAGAGCGTGTTCGCGCACGGCTGGTGGACCGTGGACGGCCAGAAGATGTCCAAGTCGCACGGCAACTTCGTGGACCCGCGCGACATCACGCGCGAGTACGGGGTGGACGCCTTCCGCTACTTCCTGCTGCGCGAGATGCCCTTCGGCAACGACGGCAACTTCTCGCTGGAGTCCATGCGCAAGCGCTACAACGCGGAGCTGGCCAACGACCTGGGCAACCTGGTCAGCCGCGTGGAGCAGATGGTGGACAGCTACCTGGGCGGAGCCATGCCCGGCCGCCCCGACGAGGCGAAGCCCTCCTTGGCCAAGGAGTTCGCGGCCAAGGGCGCGGAGATCGACGCGCGCATGGAGGCCCTCGATTTCTGCGGGGCCCTGGGCCTGATCTGGGAGTGCGTGGGCCGGCTCAACACCTACGTCAACGAGAAGACCCCCTGGAAGCTGGTCAAGACCGACAAGGCCGCCACCCAGGAGGTGCTCTTCGAACTGGTGCGCTGCCTGCGCATCGTGGCCGGCTGGATCGAGCCCTTCATGCCCCAGACCGCGGCCAAGATGCACGCCCAGCTCGGCGTGCGCCAGGCCGGCGACGCCGCGGCCGCGGGCAAGATCCTCAAGGCCCCGCCGCTGTTCCCAAGGAAGTAGCCGTCGCCGTGGAAATTGCCGCCCCGAAGGGGCGGCAATCCGAACGCCCTCCCCTTGAGGGGAGGGCGTTCGTTCCGTTGAGGGGAGCCCTGCCGTTCCGGTTCTGCCGCCCCGCTGCGCGGGGCGGTTGCGGGCGAGCAAAGCTCGCCCGCCCGCCACGGATTCAGCCCATCGTCTTGGTCACGTCCGCCGGCGGCTTGGGCTTGATGCGCAGGAGTCTGCGCAGCAGGCGGACCATGGTGCCGACCGGCCCCATGATGGTGTAGGCGAAGAACACCACGAAGGCCGCGGTCTGCGGGTAGACGCAGACAATGGCGGCGAGGACGACGAGCGCGAAGATGAGCTTGGCCGAGCGCAGGCGCAGCACGGGCAGCTGCTTGAAGGCGGGATAGGGGATGGTGGAGACCATCAGGAAGGCGGCGCCCACCACCATGAGCGGGGCCAGGCCGTAGAGCGAGGGGATCTGGGCCATGAGGAAGCGCCAGGTGTGCGCGGGCCGGCCCTCCTCGATGATCTGGTAGAGCAGCACGAAGCTGGCCAGGAACCCCGCCGCGCCCGGGATGGGCAGGCCCGTGAAATAGGTCTTGCTGCCGCCCGAGTCGTGGGCCACGGCGTTGAAGCGCGCCAGGCGCAGGGCGCCGCAGAGCGCGAAGAGGAAGGCCATGGGATAGCCCCAGGCCCCGTAGTCCTTGAGGATGAAGGCGTACATCATGTAGCCCGGCGCCACGCCGAAGGTCAGGAAATCCGAGAGGGAGTCGAACTCGACGCCGAAAGCGGAGTCGCCGTGCACCAGGCGCGCCACGCGGCCGTCGAGGGCGTCGAAGGCCATGCCCAGCATGATGGCGGTGGCCGAGGCGCTGAACTCGCCGCGGTAAGCGGAGAGCAGGGCGTAGAAGCCGCAGGCCATGTTGCCCACGGTGAAGATCGAGGGGGCCAGGACCTGCCCGCCGCGCTTGAGGCTCAGCCTGTCCATTCCGCTATGGGCGTGAGGCCCGCCGTCACGAGGTCGCCGACAGCGACCAGGACCTGGGTGCGCAGGGGCAAGGTCACGGCGACCTGGGAGCCGAAGTGGATCATGCCGTAGCGCTCGCCGGCCGCGACATGGTCGCCCTCTCCTTTCCAGCACTCGATGCGCCGGGCGATGAGGCCCGCGATCTGCTCCACGACCAGCGTGCCCTGATGCCCGTCCGGGGTCATGCGCAGGACGCAGCGCTCGTTGCCGCGGGCCTCGGGCGCGCTGGCGACCCGGAAGCTGCCCTTGACGTACTCGGCCTCGGTGACGGTCCCGGCGCAGGGCGCGCGCTGCAGGTGCACGTTGAAGATGGAGAGGAAGATGCGGATGGTGACCTCGTTGCCTTCGCCTTCCGCGTCGATGGAGAGCACGCGGCCGTCGCCGGGCGAGTAGATCTTCCGGGGATCCTGGGGCAGGGGGCGCTCCGGGTCCCGGAAGAAATAGGCGGCGAAAGCGGCCCAGACCAGGGCCACGACCGCGACGACCTGGCCTCCCGGCCTCAACTCCGGCCAGCGGCAGAGCAGCAGGCCCCCTGCGGCGCCCACGATGCAGCGGAAGATCACGGCCCAGCCGGCTCTGGCGATGCGCATCGAGATTCTCCTACATTCTATGAAACTTTGGCCGGAAAATGGCCGGACGCTGGTCTCACATTCCCGCGTAGATGAACGAGACCACGACCGAGGGCCCTATCTTGAAGGCCAGGAAGGCGAGCCAGGCCAACGTCACGAGGAGGGGCAGGAGGAAGTAGACCTTGTGCCCGCGTATCAGGCCGACGACCTCCTTGAGCAGGAGCAGCAGTCTCTTCATTTGGAATCCCGCGGTAGAAGCCCGGCCGTCCTCATCCCTTGGGCGAGCGTTCGCGCCACTATGCCGTTGCCCTCGGCGCTGCAGTGCCCGTCCGGGACGAAATACCGGGCTTGGGAACCGGCTGCGCGCGAGGGCGCAAAGGCGTTCTGGACGTCCACGAACAAGGCGCCTGCGCTCGCTGCCATCTCCTGGTATCTGTAATCGTGCCAGACGAACTTGGGCGAGGGAGGGTAGTTCATGATGACGAGCCCTATCCCGCGCCTGCGGCACTCGTCGGCGATGCTCTGGACGTCGCTGCGGAGCCAGGCCTCCATGTCGGCCGTATCCGAGGTCTCTGGCACCGATCGCAGGGGGGAAGCCAATACGGATTCCATGGGCAGGTTCCTGATCTCATCCCAATAGGGGAAGAAATCCAACGCCGCCACAGCCAGGCGTCTGCCGGAGCGAGCCCAGTCTCCCGTGTGGGGATGCTCCGGCGGGGTGAGGTAAGCCTTGGCGACATCGAGGACGGGCACGGCATCGGGGAACCCCGCTTCCACCACCCGGGCAAAGAGGTCGTCGGCTTCCCGCGTCCGGCCCCCGAGCCGTTCCAATTTCGCCAGGAGCAAGAGGTCCATGTTGCGCGGATGAAGCCGTTCCAGGTCCCGCATCCACTGCAAGGCCTGCTCCGAGAAGACGCCCTTGCGGACCAGCGATTCGGCCACGGAGCGGCAGGGCTCGATCCAGCCGGAATCGCCGCGGCAGCGCGACCGGCAGAAACGGAAGGCTTCCTCGGACCCGCCTTTCCTGAGCAGAGACGCCAGCTCGGCCCGCGCCGAAGCTGCTTTCGGATCGTAAGAACCGAGGCGCAGGGCGTCCGTCATCAGGACCATCTCCCCGGAGTCGCCGCCTCTGAAGAGCGATTCGGCCGCCTCGCGGCAGGCCTGGGCCCGCCCGGCGTCGTCAGGACCTCGGGAGCGGCAGACGCGAAGGATCTCCTCGTATCGGCCCGCGCTGAGCAAGGATGAGATCTTGGCCAGAACCGCCGCGTCGGGATCGGCGAGATCGAGGCGGGACGCTTCCCGCCTCATGGCCAGGGCTTCATCCCGCCGCCCGAGCCTCTCGTAGGCATCGCCCAGCGCGACGAAGCCGCGGCTCTGGCAGGGATCGATGCGCAGGGACTTCTGGAACATGGCGCTGGCGCCGACAGCATCGTTGTTCTCCATGAGCAGACGTCCAGAGACGCGGCAGAGCAGCGCGTCCTGCGGCAGCGCTGAGAGGATCCGGGAAATGGGCGCGCCAGCCTTGTAGCCCGGGTCTGATTGGATCGCCAATGCGGCCAGCCCCAGTTGGGCATAGCCGTCGTGGGGGTCAAGCCGGCGGGCGTTCTCGAAGCTCGCCAGCGCCTGAGCCGATTCGTGGTTGCCCCAATGGATGAATCCCATCAAGGCGTGGGCCCGGACGTCCGCGGGCCGGGAGCGGAGGGCTTCCTGGATCCGCTTTTGGGCCGTCTCCCGTCGGTCCGATTCCAGCAGGGCCACGACCTCGGCGGTCAGATCGGGACGGACCTCCCGGCCGCGTTTGGCCGCCTCGCGGCACCGGACGAGACCCTTTGACCATTCCGTCCAGAAACCGTCCGGATGCTCCGGCATGCCCGGCGCAGGGGAGACCTGGGCGGGGGGGATGCGGCCGGGAGCGGCCTGCGCGGAGTCTTCCTCCTGAGGACCGGGCGGGGACTTCTGGCGCGATTGGTATGCCAGCAGGCGGGCGAGCTTGACGACCCGGATGCGGTTCCCAGCCTCCGTGAGCCCGCGCGCCAGGCGCGATCGGCCGGCGCGATGGCGCCCGGCATAGTTCCAATGGTTCGCGCCGCCGATCATGAGCGTCACGATCCGGGGCTTCACCTTGTCGACCTGTTCGAGGAAGATGCTCCGGATGATCGTCGAGCTGGCGTTGCCCCGGCCCGCGTTGACCACCCGGTATCTCGGTTCGGCTCCCGTGTTGAGCAGGGCGTCGAGCTGGTCCGCATAGCTCTGGCCGGGCGGGCCGCCGATGCCCTGCGTGAAAGAGTCTCCGAGGCACAGGATGACCGTCTTGCCATCGGAAGGCGCCGGGCGTCGCTCGTAGCGCCAGCGGTATATCATCCCGAAGGCGGCCAGGCCGAGTTCGAGCGCCGCCAGGACGCACAGCATCCCGAGCAAGAGGACGGTCAAGCGCGCCAGCGCGGGCCGGGAGGCCAGAGCTCCTTTCGGCTGAGCAGCGCCAGGCTGGGGGTCATTCATTCTGCGTCCTCGCGAATGAGATTATAATGCCTCTGCATGCGCGATAGCAAATGATGTCCGTCGCCATACGCCGCTTTATGATAATATCGCCCAGCATGATGGGAAAACGCCTGGGCTGGGGATCGGTCGCGGCCGCCTGCGCCTTCTTGGCGCTGGCGTGCAAGGCGCCTAAACAGGGCGGCCCCGCGCGGAGCGCGGCGACTGCGGGCCAGGCGGGGATCGCGTGGGTGGCCATACCCGGCGGGAGCTTCATGATGGGGGTGGAGGAGCTGGCAGACAGCAAGCCCCGGCACCAAGTGACGGTGGAGACCTTCCAGATGGCCAAGACTTTGGTGACGAACAAGCAGTACCGAGCCTGCGTGCAGGCCGGAGCCTGCACGGCGCCCATGGACGAAGGGGCAGGCTTCAAGGGCGACGACCAGCCCGTCGTAGGCGTGGACTGGGAGCAAGCCAAGACCTTTTCCGAGTGGGTCGGCGGGAGACTCCCCAGCGAAGCCGAGTGGGAGTACGCGGCGCGCAGCGCGGGCAAGGATGGGCGGTATCCCTGGGGCGATGAGGAGGCCACCTGCGCGCGGGCCGTCATCGCGATGTGCGGCAGCGCGACGGCGCCCGTATGCTCAAGGCCGGCGGGCAACACGAAGCAGGGGCTTTGCGACATGGCGGGCAATGCGTGGGAGTGGGTGCAGGACTTTTATCACGACTCGTACAAAGGCGCGCCGGCGGATGGCAGCGCATGGGATGTCCGGGCGGGCGGGGCGCATGTGGTCCGCGGCGGCTCGTGGAACAGCGGCGACCCGTGCTTCACCCGGTCGCCCGGCCGCGACCTCCGCCCTGGCCCCAACCACGGCTACCTGGGGTTCCGGCCCGCCCGCTGAGATCTGACGAAAAGCTTGGGCAGGGCGGGACTCGAACCCGCATGGCCTTGCGGCCGACGGATTTTAAGTCCGTTGCGTCTGCCAGTTCCGCCACCTGCCCTTGGCCTGTAGATTCAAGCATTTTTCATGATTCCGCCGAAGGCGCCGCCGCACGCATGTGGCCAAATGGCGGCCAAAGTTTGTTGAATGGGGAGCGATAGCTGTCAGGAGACGATTTGACTAAACCACTGCTCAAGATTCAGAAGGTGCATTCGGCCGCCATCCTCCCCGGCTACGCCCATCCAGGGGATGCCGGGCTGGACCTTCATGCCGTAGAGGCGGCCACGCTGCCCGCGGGAAAGAGCGGCTTGGTCCGCACAGGCCTCAAGGTCGAACTGCCGCGCGGCACCGAGGCCCAGATCCGGCCCAGGAGCGGCTTGGCTTTGAAATCCTCGGTTACCGTGCTTAATTCCCCGGGCACCATCGATGAGGGCTATCGCGGAGAGGTCGGGGTCATCCTCATCAACCACGGCCAGAAGCCCTTCGCGATCGCGCCCGGGATGCGCATCGCCCAATTGGTGGTGAATCCCGTCCTGACCGTCCGCGTGAAGGAAGTCCCCCGCCTCTCCGAAAGCCATAGGGCCTCCGGGGGCTTCGGGTCCACGGGCAGATAGCCGGCCCTGAAGAAGGGCCTGTGGCGCCTCCGTCCGCCCCATGCTATGATAGCCGTATCCTGGAGGCCTTCATATGAGACGATTGACCTGGGCTTTGCTCCCGTTGCTCGCCTTGCTCAACGGCTGCCCGCAGCGCAAGACCGCGACCGCGGTCCCCGCCGCGTCGCCCGATTACGAATCGGTCCGCCAGCGCTCCGAGCAGTCCCACCAAAGCCTGGACCAGCAGCAGGTTCCCAGCCAGACGCCCTGACGCTCCGCGCGTCTAATTGCCGAGGAGCTTGTCGAGCAGGCCGCCCAAAGCGGCCTTGACCCGGGCGTAGTTGGCCTCGATGGAGGAGCCTGAGACCTCAGGGGCGAGCACCGGCGCGCCGCTCTTGAAGCGCTCCACCGCCGGCACGGTCTGCTCACGGTAGATCTTCATGCGTTCCTTGAAGACGTCGGCCTTGTCGTCGGCCCGGCCGCGCGCCAGGATGCGGCGCAGGAGCTCGCCTTCCGGGACTTTGAGCTCGATGACGCCGTCCACGCCGGCATCGCCCAGCATCTCCTGCAGGGCCGCGGCCTCCTCGGACCGGCGCGGGAAGCCGTCCAAGATGAAGCCGCGCTCTTTGATGTCGGACTGGGAGAGGCGCTGGCGGACCACGTCGAGCACCAGCTTGGAGTCCACGAGCTTGCCCGTGGCCATGACCTTGGCCACCTCGGGATGGGTCGCCGCGTAGGAGCGCAGAAGCTCGCCCACGGAGATATGCACGACGCCGTATTCCGCCGCGATCTTCTCGGAGTAGGTCCCCTTGCCCGAGCCCGGGGGCCCCGTGATGATCAGGCGCAGAGGCTTGGACGCGACCGGAGCCGCGGCCGGGGCTTCGGGGACCGAGACCGCGTCCGAGACCGCAGGCTTGGCTCCGTCGAAGGTGTGCGCGGCCTGGACGGCCAGCGTCTCGACCGGGGTCTCGGGCTGCTGCTTGGCTTCGGAGATCGTCTGCGCGGCCGCGGCCAGGCCGGCCTGGATCGGCAAGGCCTGGGTCTCGATCGCGGCGGTCTGCGTCAGGGCCGGCGCCGGGGCGGCCAGGACTCTCGGGGCCGGGGCGAAGGGCATGGCCGACCAGATGGAGACCAAGGACGGCGCGGCCAAAGTCGGATTGGAGAGGATGTTCAGCGGCTGGAGGATGGAGCCGATGACCGGGACCGGGGTCCCGGGCGAACTGCGGCTGATGGTCTGGACCTGGAGGAGCGCGGCCTGGCCCGCGGGCGGGCCCGCGACCAGGAGAAGAGCGGAAAGGATGAATAGCCGGCGCTTCATCCCTAATAGTTTAGAGGGGCCGGCCCGAGGGCGCCTGGGTCTATGTGCCTCCCGAAGGGGGGGTCTTTGGGCCTGTTAGCGCGTCATGCGATAGATGATGGCGAGGATGACCCAGACCACGATGCCGACCAAGGCGCCGATCATGCCGGCCCACAGGCCGCCCGGCTTCTCCTTGGGGCCCCTCTGGCCGGGGAATACCTCGTCGAGGGCGGTGTTGATCTCCTTGGAGGTGTAGCCGCGCTCGCGCAGGACCTGCTCCACCTGGGGCCAGGGGACGGTGCTGGTGTTGTCGCGGATGAACTCCACGAGCTCGTAGTTCCTTCGCTCTTCATCCATGGCGCAGGGGGGATTTTAAGTCAATTGGAGCCCGTATGCAAGATGATTCCTAGGAGGCCGGGATATGGGCTTTTTCCAGGCCGCGGTCTATGAGCCGGGCCAGCAGCGCTAGCCGGCGCTGCTGCGGGACCGACAGGGCGCGCCCAGTCCGGCGCGGCACGACCCGGAAGCGGCGCGTCCTGAGGAAGCACGGCTCGGCTGAACCGGGAGGCATGAGGTCCACGCTCAGGGCCCGGCCGGCCACCACCAACTCCAGCCGGATGGCGCTGAATCCCGGCTCCTTGACCTCGCGCACCGGCCCGAATCTCACGTCCTTGAAGGCCGCGGGCTTGGCCCGGCGCAGCAGGCCGATGAGGCCTTGGACCGCGCGGGCCTCGGCAGAGGGCGCCGGACTCATGCGGAGCTAGGCGGCCAAGCCCCAGCGCTTCGCTTCGGCCACGGAAGTCAGCCCCTCCAGGACGAGCCGGACCAGGTTCTCCCGGAACGGCGTCATGCCGTCGGCGCGCGCCGCCTGGAGCCAGTCCTCATCCGAAACGCCGGTCTTGAGCAGGGGCTTGAGTCCCGGGCCCACGGTCAGGAGCTCGAAGGCCGGGGCCACGCCGCGGAAGCCCGTGTTGAGGCAGGCCGGGCAGCCCACGGGCCGGCCCAGCTTCTGCCCGGCCGGCTCACCTCCGAGAAGACTCGATTCCTCGGCCTTGGCCGCGTCCAGCCGGTGGCAGGGGCAAAGACGCCTGGGCAGCCGGTGCGCGCACGCTCCCAGCAGCGCCTGGCGCACCAGGTCCTGCGCCAGCTCCATGTCGAAGAGCCTGCGCAGGGCGGCCAAGGCGCTGTCGCAGGGCAAGGCGCCCAGCACCAGCACCCCGCGCGAGGCGGCCTGGAGCGCCTCGCGCATGGTCTCCGGGTCCGCCAGCTCCGCGATGACCAGCACATCCGGCTTGCGCGCCAGCATCCCCTTGAGGAACTCCGCGTGCTCCTTGGAGGCCGGCTGCGCCACGGAGATGGACACTCCGGGCGCGTCGTAATGGTGATGGGCCAGCAAAGCGAAGGCGTTGCGGCCTTTCTTGGCCAAGGCCGCGGCCGCGGCGAGCATGGCGGTCTTCTTGCCGGTGCCGGAAAGGCCGGCGTGGAGGATCAGCCCGCCCCTGGAATCGAGCAGCGCCTCGTAGCGGTCCAGGTCCTTCGGCGCCAGGCCCAGCTCGTGCGGGTCCAGGATGGGCTTGGGCGGCCCCTCCAGGTGGATGTCCACCCGCTCGCCGTGGATGGTGGGCAGGACGCGGATGATGGCCAGCGGGGTCTGGGACTCCGGGTCCCGGCCGGCCTCGGCCTTGCCTTCCTGCGGCCGGCGTCTCTGGCTGAGGTCCATCCCGGCCATGGCCTTGAAGCGCGCGGCCAGAGCGCGGTGATAGGGCAAAGACAGCTCCAGGATCGGGACCAGCATGCCGCCCAGGCGGTACTGCAGCAGGCTCACCCAGGAGCCGGGCAAAGCCGTGATGTCGCTGGCCCCGCGGCGATGAGCGTCGAGCATGATGATCGAGGCCAGGCGCACCGCGGGATGCGCGGTCCGCGAGCCCTCGGCCGGCTCCGGCGCGTCGGCCAGCTCGAGGAGCTGGCGCAGGCCCAGGTCGCAGAGCGCCGGGGCCACGGAGCGCAGGATGTCCAGGAGGTCGTTGAGATTCTCCTCATGGGAGTCCGTGGAGACCAAGGATTCCCCGGCGCAGACCTCGTCGCGGCGGGCCCGCTTCTCCTCGTGGAGCAGGCGCATGAAGGCCCGGCAGGCCCGTTCCAGGTCCAGGAAAGCCGCGCGCAGGCGGTTGGCCAGCTCGGCCGCGTCGTCGTCCGGCGCCTCGCGCACCATCCGCCCGGCCCGGGCCGCCCAGGACGAGTAAGGACCTTCGAGGAATCCCTTGGCGGACTCGAAGGCGGCCCAGCGGCCGGCGTGGAACTCCTGGCGCAGGGCCTCCAACTGCAGGCCCAATATCTCCGCCGCCATGATGGCCGCTTGCTTGAGCTTCTTCGGGTCGGGCGCGGGACTGCCTTCAGGCATGGGCGGCCTCTCTCGGGCGGCTTTCCTTGGGGATGAACGGGATTACGAGGAAGCCTGGGATGGTGGCCAGGCACACGACCAGGTAGAAGTGCTGGTAGCCCAGGGCCAGCTGGATCTTGCCGCTGACCATGCCCGGCAGCATCATGCCCAAGGCCATGATGCCGGTGGAGATGGCGTAGTTCGAGGTCGGGTAGGGGCTCTCTCCGGCGCGCATGAGCAGGTAGACGGTGAAAGCCGAGAAGCCCACGCCGTAGCCGAACTGCTCCGCGGCCACCAGGACCCCGGCCAAGGCCGCGGGCGGCTGGGCGTAGGCCATCCAGAGGAAGAAGACATCGGGCAGGTGCAAAGCCAGGACCATGGGCCAAAGGCAGCGCTTGAAGCCGTAGCGCGAGATGAGCCAGCCGCCCAAAATGCCGCCCACCACCAGGCCGCCGACGCCCACGGTCCCGTAGACCACGCCCACCTGCGAGGTGCTCAGCCCCAGTCCGCCGGCCGAGCGCGGGTCGAGCAAAAAGGGCGCGGCGAGCTTGACCAGCATGGCCTCGGCCAGCCGGTAGAGCAGGATGAAGGCCAAGGTGGCGCCGATCTTTTCCTGGCGGAAATAGGAGGCCAGGATCTCCCAGAAGGAGGCCCCTTCGGACTCCTTGCGCGCCGCGGCCCCGTCGCGGTCCGGCCAGGGCAAGGCCCAGCGGTGGTAGAAGACGAAGCCCGCGAACATCACGGCCGGCACGGCCATGACCAGCGTCCAGCTCATGGGGATGTTCCCGGTGGAGATCTCCAGGATGCCGGCGACGTAGACCAGCAGGCCCGAGCCGAAGATCATGGCCAGCCGGTAGAAGGTGGAGCGGATGCCGGCGAAGAGGGCCTGGTCCTCGGGGCTCAAGGCCAGCATGTAGAAGCCGTCGGCCGCGATGTCGTGCGTGGCCGAGATGAAGGCGCCGACGGTGAAGAAGAACAGGGACATGACGAAGAAGCGGCCGCTGCGCAATGACAGGGCCGCGGCGCCCAGGGCCGCGGCCATGGCCGCCTGCGTGCCCAGGATCCAGTTGCGCTTGGTGGAGACCATGTCCACGGCGGGGCCCCAGAACATCTTGATGACCCAGGGCAGATAGAGCCAGCTCGTCCAGAACGCGATGCTGTCGTTGGCGATGCCCAGGCGCTTGTAGAGGATGACCGAGACCGTATTGATGAGGACGTAAGGCAGGCCTTCGGCCAGGTAGAGGGTGGGGATGAAGCGCCAGGGGCCGGCTTTTACGGGCGGCATGGCCCGGATTCTATCATTAACGACGGCCGTCCGGACCACGATGCGGAGCCGCGTTCAGTTGTGGATCCCGGCGGATTCCCGGGCTCCGTCCCCATGGTTTTTATGCTGGTCGGGGTGGGGCAGGAAGGCTCGGGCCTCCTCGGGCGAGATGCCGTTGCTGTCGACGAGGGCCCGGATCGCCATTTCCATGGACTGCATGCCCTCGCGTCTGCCGGTCTGGATGACGCCGGGGATCTGGTAAGACTTGGCTTCGCGGATCAGATTGGAGACGGCCGGCGTCCCGATGAGGATCTCCAGCGCCGCGACCCGGCCGCCCTGCAGGCCGCGCAGGAGGGTCTGCGAGATGACGCCCTGCAGGGACTCGGCGAGCATGGTCCGTATCTGGGCCTGCTGGCCGGTGGGGAAGACGTTGATGATGCGGTCCACGGTCTTGGCCGCGCTGCTGGTGTGCAGCGTTCCGAAGACCAGGTGCCCGGTCTCGGCCGCCGTGATGGCCAGCTCGATGGTCTCCAGGTCGCGCATCTCGCCGACCAAGATGACATCCGGGTCTTCGCGCAAGGCGGCGCGCAGGGCGGTGGCGAAGGAATCCGTATGGGCGCCCACTTCCCTTTGGTTGACGAGGCTCTTTTGGCAGACATGGACGAACTCGATGGGGTCTTCGATGGTCAGGATATGATCGGTCTGCGTCCGATTGATATGGTCCACCAAGGCGGCCAGAGTGGTCGATTTCCCGCTGCCGGTGCCGCCGGTCACCAGCACGAGGCCTTTGGGCAGGTCGCAGAACCGCAGGATGGATTCGGGCAGGCCCAACTGCTGCACGGTCTTGATCTCGGCCGGGATCAGCCGGAAGACGGCGCTGATGCCGAGACGTCCCACGTAGACATTGGCGCGGAAGCGCGCCTGGAGCGCATCCACGGGGTAGGCGAAATCCAGGTCGTGGGTCTTCTCGAATTCCGCGCGCTGATGGTCCAGCATGATCTCATAGAGGAGAGCGTGGTTCTCCAGCGCGGACATGGGCTCGGGTTGCAAGGGCTTTAGGCTGCCGGCGACGCGTCCGATGGGAGGATTGCCGGGCGACAGATGCAGGTCCGAGCCGTTGTGGTCGCGCAGGGTCTTCAGAAGTCGGTCTAGCTTCGCCATCGGTATCGTCTCCTTGGTGCGGGTGCGGGCTGCCGAGTAAAGACCTGACCTAGTCGAGTTTCTCGTACACCGGCTGATACTGCATCCGGCGCATGTGCTCCAGCAGATGCTTGGGCCGAGGCTGGTCCGTCAGGCCGCGCGCGTAGGCGACTTCCGCCGTGGCCGCGGCGATGCGGGCCGAGATCTCCCGGATGTGGCTGAGCGCCGGGAAGAGCCGCCCCTTGGCCAGGTCCTGGGACGAGGTCATCTCCGCCAAGACCTTGGCGGAAGCGAAGAACATCTCGTCCGTGACCCGCTTGGCCTCGCAGACCGCCACTCCCAGCCCGACGCCCGGGAAGACATAGGCGTTGTTGGACTGGCCGGGCACGAAGGTCTTGCCCTTGTGGTTGCAGGGCGGGAAAGGAGAGCCGCTGGCGAAGATCGCGCGGCCGTCGGACCAGTCGTAGGCCTCATGCGCCGTGCATTCCGCCTTGGAGGTCGGGTTGGAGAGCGCGAAGATGATCGGGCGCCGGTTGATCCTGGTCATCTCGCGGACGATCTCGCGGGTGAACTGCTTGGGCTGCCCGGAGACCCCGATGAGGGCCGTGGGCTTGAGGTCCTTGACCGCGGCCCAGAGGTCCTTGAGGGGCGCGTGCCGGTGCGCGTAGGGCTTCTTGTGCTCGGCCAGGTCGCCGCGTCCGGACTGCACCAGGCCCTTGGAGTCCACGAACCAGCAGTGCCCGCGGGCCTCTTCCAGGGAGAGCCCTTCGGCGGCCATCGCGCTCGCGCAGAGCTCCGCGATCCCGATGGCCGCTTCGCCGGCCCCCAGGAAGAGCAGGGTGTGGTCCGTGAGCTTCCCGCCGGTCAGGCGCAGGGAGCTGTAGAGACCGGCCAGGGCCACCGAAGCGGTGCCCTGGATATCGTCGTTGAAGGTGCAGATCCGGTCCCGGTACTTGGCCAGCAGGCGGAAGGCGTTGTGGCCGGCGAAGTCCTCGAACTGGATGAGGACCTTGGGGAAGACCTCCCGGGCCGCGCGGATGAACTCGTCGACGAAGGCGTCGTAGGCGGCGCCCGTGATCCGCTTCTTGCGGATGCCGATGTAGAGCTGGTCCTTGATGAGCGCCTCGTTGTTGGTCCCTGCGTCGAGCATGACCGGGAGGCACTGCCGCGGCGGCACTCCCGCGCAGGCCGTATAGAGCGCCAGCTTGCCGACCGGGATGCCCATGCCGTTGGCGCCGAGGTCGCCCAGGCCCAGGATGCGCTCGCCGTCCGTCACCACGATGACCCGCACGTCGCGGTGCGGCCAGTTGCGCAGGATCCGCTTGATCTGGCCGCGGTACTCCCGGGAGATGTACACGCCGCGCGGCCGCCGGTAGATGTGGCCGTAGGCCTGGCAGGCCTGGCCGACCACCGGGGTGTAGATGATGGGCATGGTCTCTTCGATGTTGTCCACCACCATGCGATAGAACAGGGTCTCGTTGCGGTCCTGCAGGGCCGTCATCATGATGAACTTGCCCAGCGGATCGGTCACTCGGCGGAAGTTCTCTACCACCCGCGCGGTTTGCTCGGCTATGGTGCTGACATGGGGCGGCAGCAGTCCCAGCAGGCCCAGGCGGAACCGTTCAGCCTCGGTGAAAGCCGTGCCCCGGTTCTGGCTGGGGTCGCGGAGGATGTCCAGGGCGCGGCGGTTCTTGAAAAGGGGGCGGTGGTTTTTCATGTATTAATGCTACTAATAGTCCATCGGGGCTGTACAGAGGGCGGCTGGCGGATTATGTTATCATAGCGCGATGAGAGCGCGGCCGACGGTGATCCTGGCGCTGTGCGGGCTTTTGCTGGGCTCCGGGGCCTGCCGCCGCGAGCCGGCGGCACCGCAGGACCCTTCCAGTGATCCGGGTTATTTCGACTATCTCAACCTGGATGTCTTCCGGCCCCGTTTCGTGGAGATCCTGGCCGCCGATGGCCGGCTTCACTATGCGACACGATACTATCCGATCGGGCGCAGGGCCCAAGAATTCGCCGCGGAGAAGGAGCCCGGGACCCGGCGCATCTTCGTGCTGGGCGGTTCCGTGGCCCAGCGCTACGACAGCGATGGGCGCAGACCTCGCCTCCCGGACATTTGGGACGCGGTCTTCCCGGGCGAGAAGACGGAATTGATCAACTGCGGCTCCACGGGCTATGACAGCAACCGCGACCGGATACGGCTCGAAGAAGTGCTGGGGTACCGGCCCGACGCGGTCGTCCTCATGAGCGGGGTCAACGAGTCGAAAGCGCTGCCTCGCGCCTGGCTGGCCAAGGCCTATATGGCCTGCGCTGGGATCCCTATCGCGGGCAGGGTCTGCCGGAAGATCATGGAGGGGGCCATGGCGCTGGAATGGGCCGTCTCGGACCAGAGGAGCCCGAAGAAGTTCGAGAACAACGTCCGGGAGATGGCCCGTTCGGCGCGCGGACGCGGGGTCACCCTCGTCTTCTGCACGCTCCCGGTCAATCTGCGCGATATGCCGCCGCGGGGCTCCCTGCCGTTGGCCGACGAGGATTTCTTCGCCGCCTGGGCCGCCTACGAGAACGGCCATGGCCCGCAAGCCGCGCTCCTCTGGAGCGGATATCTGGCCAAGCACCCCGACGACGCCCTGGCGCATTTTTTCCTCGCGAAGTGCTGCGATCGCGCCGGGGACATCGCGCAGGCCAAGAAACACTACACCTTGGCGGAGAACCTCGGACGGGGCGCTCCCGTTCCGGAGCTCAACAAGTCCTTGCGGCGCTCGCGGCCGAGGAAGGCCAGGTCGTGGCCGATCTGGAACGGGAGTTCGAAGCCGTCTCGCCCCAAGGCATCATCGGCGGCGACATCATGGAGGACGACGTGCATTGGAGCCGTTTCGCCGATCCGCTGGTCAGTCTGACCATCGCCCAGGCCCTGGCCCGGGAGAGGTGCCGGACGGCGGATTGCGCGAAGCTGGCCGGACTGGGGAGGACCATCCCGCAGGAGGCGCGCCGCCGATCCGAAGGCGCGGCCGCGCGGAGATCGTGGCAAGGATTCTACAGCTACATGTGGAAGCCCTTCGCCGAGTACCGGCAGGAGTATTCGGAAAGGGTCGTGGCCCTCATCGAGTCCATCCACCGCGGCAACCCCCAGCTCCTGCGCGAGGCCATCGGGCTCAAGTCGTGGCTCAAGTCGGCGGCGCGGGAGAATCCCGGCGAGAGCCCCGAGACCATAGAGAAGTGGTGGCCGCCGCTGCTCGCGCACGTCGGGGAATTCTTCCGGCGGCGCGGCGATCATGCCCAAGCCCTGCGCTTCTTCGAGGAAGCCCTGCGGCAGGAGCCCCGGCTGGAGGCGGCCCGAATGTCCCTGGGGGTGACGTATCTGGCGCTGGGGCAGAAGGAGCGCGCCCTGGCCGAGCTGGGCGGCCTGAAAGAGAAGCCGGAGGCGCGCCATTGGATCCGATACTACGAATCCGCGGCGGCCGGCGCCAAGGACCCGCTCCGCCCGTAGGCCTGGCTACCGCCTCTTTTGCCGCAGCGCGGCGGCCGCGTCCAGAAGCTGCCGCCGGAGCTGCAGCATTCCTGGCGGGGGCTGGATCGCCAGGGCCCGCTCATAGACCCGCAGCGCCTGGTCGTCCTGCCCTTGACCGGCGTAGAGGGTTCCCAGCGAAAGATAGGCTTCCAGTCCCTCGGGATACAGCTTGATCGCCCGCTCCAGATCGGCTCGCGCGCCCTCCCTGTCCCCGGACATGTACTCGCATATCGCCTGGTCGCTGTAATCCTTTGCCACGGCCCCGGAGCCGAGGACCCGCCCCTTCCATAGCCGCAGCGCCTGAGCGCAGTCGCCAAGGAACTGGTAATCTCGGGCGATCCTGCGCAGATTCTCCGCGGAGGGGTCCAGACTTTCCGCCCGCTGCAGCGCGGCCAGCGCCTCGTCGCGGCGGCCCGACTCCAGCAGCAGCTCGGCCCGCTCGACCTGCGCCGGGGCGTCGCCGGGGCGCAGCTTGACGATCCGGTCCGCCACGGCCAAAGCGCGGTCCGGCTCCTTGAGCCCGCGGTAAAGCCTCAGCATCCGCTCCAGCTGCGGCTCTTTCGGGCCGATGCTCTGCGCCCGCTGCAGCGCGGCCAGCGCCTCGTCGCGGCGGCCCGACTCCAGCAGCAGCTCGGCCCGCTCGATATGCGCCGGGGCGTCGCCGGGGCGCAGCTTGACGATCCGGTCCGCCACGGCCAAAGCGCGGTCCGGCTCCTTGAGCCCGCGGTAGAGCCCCAGCATCCGGACCAGGTCGGCATCTTTGGGGCCGAGGCTCTGCGCCCGCTGCAGCGCGGCCAGCGCCTCGTCGCGGCGGCCCGACTCCAGCAGCAGCTCGGCCCGCCCGATCTGCGCCGCGGCGTCGTCGGGGGGCGGCTTGACGATCCGGTCCGCCACGGCCAAAGCGGGGCCCGGCTCCTTGAGGCCGCGGGAGAGCCCCAGCATCCGTTTCGGACCGGGATTCTTCGGTGCGATGCTCTGCGCCCGCCTCAGCGCGGCCGGCGCCTCGTCGCGGCGGCCCGACTTCAGCGGTAGCCCGGCCCGCGCGATAGGAGCGGCGGCATCGGAAAGCGGGACGCTCCCGAAGCCCTCCTTGAGCAGGGCCTCCGCGATGTTCCGGGCCAGCAGTTCGTTGCCCTTGAGGGTGCAATGTCCGAAATCCCCGCCGAACATGTCCATGAAATATGCGTCAAAAGAGCTTTTCGCCACGGCCTCCCGGAAAACGCGCTGGTTGTCGATGAAGATGACTCCCTCCTCGTGCCCCCGCAGCATCCTCTTCAAGGGCGCTAGGCTGCGCATCGGGTACTGGGCGCAGGCCAACCGGATCCTCCTGCGGTCCAATATCATCTTCAAACGGCGATAGTTCTCGACCAGGATCGGGCTGTAGAGCTCCAGTCTCAGCTTCTCCGCCCGGTCGCGAGCCAGCCGCGCGAGCTCAGGCTCGCCCAGCCTCGAGTATGCCGTCGCCAAGCCCGCATAGATCTTGTCGTCCAGAGAGAGGTCCTTGAGGCGGATCTTCTCGAGCAAGGTCCGCAGCCGCGACAAGTCCCCGCGCGCGAAGTATGCGGACCACAGCACGCCCTCGATCGCCCTCTCGTTGGCGGGGTTCGCTTCCAATGCCTTCCCGAAGAACAGCAGCGCTTGGTCGAAATCGCGCCGGCCCTGATGAGCCGCTCCCAGGCCGAAATAGACCTCGTCGACGGCAAAGTCAGGGTGGAGGGCGAGGGCTTTCGAGAACCACTTCTCCCCTTCCTTGAATCTGGCTTGCCTTATAGACAACCGGCCCAGCGCGATGCAGAGAGGGACCGCTCCGGGATCCCGGGACACGCCTTCCAGCATCACGGATTCGGCCGCCTGGAACTGGCCCAGGGAGCTGTAGGACTCCCCCAGCCCTTCGTAGCCCGCGCTGTTGCGAGGATCCAGCTCCAAGGCCTTTTTGAACTGCGCGACGGCTTGAGCATAGTCGCCGCGATCGCTGTAGGACCAGCCCCGACGGATATGCCCGCCAGGGTCGTCCGCCGCCTTCATGGGACCTCGGCTCGAATTGGTCTGGTCTCCCGGGGTCCCGTGCCGACCTTGGCGGGCATCGCGCCAAAGCAGGCAGGCCAGCCTATAGGCGCGCAGATGCCGGAACAGGAATCCTTCCGATGCCGGGACGTCGGCGTAGTAACGCACGCTGCGGTCGTTGATGCCCATCATGGCGACCACCAGATCGGGCCGATAGAGATCGAGGTCGGATTCCAGCCTGTTCAACAAAGCCGAGGACTGCACCCCGACAACGCCCCGATCGATGACGCTGAACTCTATGCCGACATCGCGCTTGTTGAGGGCTTCTTCCAGGAACTTCGGGTATTGCGCGCGGGTGGTGGATTCGCCTATGCACATGATGCGATAGACGCCTTTCCGCCGCAGGGAGGCCGCGTTGCGGAGCTCCTGCAGGCTCAGCAGCGCGAATCCGGCCAGACGGAGCGACGCTTCCAGGATCAGGAAGGTCAGAAGGAGCCCGGCTGCGGCAAGGCCCAGCTTGCGCGCGGCCGAGAGCGCCTCCGTCCTGGCCGTGGCCATGCGCAAGAGTATAGTAAATCGAATGCTGATCCAAGATCGCCGCGGCACCGGACGCCTTGCTTCCCACCGGGGCATCTGTTAAGCTTCTGATTCGAGGGCCGCACGCCGGGCTTCCCGATCATGGCGAAACTCCTCTTTCTCCAGAATTTCGACTACGAATTCTTGGGGCCGGCGTACGTGTCCGCCATGCTCAAAAGGCACGGGCACGAGGCCCGCCTCAAGCTCGGCCGCTCTTTGCCGGACTTCCGAGCGGCCATAGAATCCTTCCAGCCGGACCTCGTGGGATTCTCGCTCATGAGCGGCGAACAACTATGGGCCGTGGACCTCGCCCGGCAGATCAAGAAAGCCTACGGCATCCGCAACGTCTTCGGCGGCCCGCATCCGACGTTTTCGCGGGGCTTCATCGAAGTGGCGGGGGTCGATCTGGTCGTCCGGGGCGAGGCGGAGGAGACGGCCCGCGACATCATGGAGCGCGTGGGCCGCGGCCAGGACCTGGGCGGGATCCCCAACACCGAGCTCAAGCGCGAGGATGGGACCATCCTGCGCTGCGAGGTGCGCGATCTCCCCGCGGACCTCGACGACTACCCTTTCCCGGATCGGACCCTGTACGCGGAACTCAAGGGCCGGATCGACACCACGGTGCGCAACGTCATCACGTCCAGAGGCTGCCCGTTCAATTGCAGTTTTTGCTTCGAGAGCACGCGGCGCGAGATGTACAAGGGGAAGGGCAGATACGTCCGCATCAGGAGAATAGACCGGATCATCGAGGAGCTGGTCCTCTTGAAGGCCACGACGGAGGTCCGGATCATCAACTTCTGCGACGACCTGTTCGGCATGGACAAGGGCTGGCTCTATGAGTTCCTGCCGGTCTACAAGAGGGAGATCGGCCTGCCGTTCCACTGCCAAGTCAGGGCCGACATCGTCGCGTCGGATGTCCACTACGCCGCGGCCCTCAAAGAGGGGCTGTGCATGAGCGTGTCCATGGGCGTGGAATCGGGCAACGAACGGCTGCGCAACAAGATCCTCAACAAGCAGCTCAGCGACGACCAGATCATCCGGGCCGCGGAGTATCTCCATAAGGCGGGAGTCCCTTTCCGGTCCTACAACATCATGGGACTTCCGGGCGAGACGCTGGCGGAGGCCTTCTCCACGGTGGACCTCAACATCCGCATCAAGGCCGACAATCCCTGGTGCGCGATCTTCCTGCCCATGGAAGGGACTCACCTGACCGATTCCGCGGTCCAGCTGGGCCAGCTGGACGCCCATTTCGACTATGACCAGCTCAGCCCCAACTATTTCTCGACGGTGTACGTGGCCTCGGAACACAAGAGGGAGCTTGAGAACCTGCACAAATTCTTCCAGACCGCCTGCGCCGCCCCCCGGCTATGGCCGCTGATCAAGGTCCTGATCCGGCTTCCGCAGAATCCCCTCTTCAACCTGTGGTTCTGCGCCGTCTACTTCCACTTTTATCTTAAGGCCTACAGGGGGCGCTTCTGGCCCAGCCTGGTCTTCGCCGTCAATCACGCCCGCCGCATGCTCGAATCGCGTCTGTTTCTCGGGACCCGGACAGGATGCTCTGGGCGAGCCCGAAGACCTCGTTGACGGAGATCGTCTGCAGGCAGCGGTTGTCCCGGCAGGATGATTCCCGATGATTGAGGACGGACAGGCAGGGGGAGCATGGGAAATGCGAATAGACGATCCGGGTGTCCGGGCCGACGGGGCTGAAGACCATGGGCGACTCAGGTCCGAAGATGACGATCTTGGGACAGGGAGTCAGGGAGACCATGTGCGGCAGCCCGCAATCGCTGCTGATCAGGATCCGCGACAGGCAGGCGAGCTCCAGCAGGTCTTCGATGCTCGTCTCGCCCACCAGGTTCAGGCATTTGGGATGGCCGACGGACTGCTGCAGGGCCTTGTCCTTTCCGGTGAGCGGGCGGCTGCCGATGACGAGGACCGCGCGGTCGTCCTCGCGCAGGAGCCTGCGGGAAAGCTCGATGAAATTCTCCAGCGGCCATTCTCTTTCGGGCAGGACGCCCTCGCCGGGATGGATCAGTATCAAGTGCTCCTGAGCGAGCCCATGAGAGCGCAAGCTCTCCCGGATCCGCGCCCGCCCCGCCTGCGTCGGAGCGAATCGCGGATAGACCAGATCCCCCGGGGCGATATTCTCCAGGAATCCCGGGGCATCTTTGCGCGGCTCGGCCAAGGCCGCGGCCAAGGATAGATAGGAGAGGCTGCAGTGGAGCATCGGATTGAACTGGACTTTGTGGGTCAATAGGTCGCCCCGATATAACCCCTCGAAATGATATCTGTGGAATCCGACCCGCTGCCAAGCGCCGGACAGGAACGCGAGGATCGCCGTGAGCCGGGAGAAGAATTCCAGGTCGATCGCCACGTCCACTTTCCGCCGGCGCAGCGCGGATAGGACCCGCGCCGAGCTGACGCATAAGCGCCACAGAGACGCCGTCTCTATCGTGAAGATGTCTTGGGGCCGGATCGCGTCGTTCAACAGCCTGAAGGCGGCCAGATTCTCGGAGAAGGTCAGAAAGGCGATGGTCGCGTCCGGATAGCGCTTCTTGAGGTCCAGGATCAGCGGGTTCGCAAGCACGATCGCGCCCATCTCCGACAGCTTGATGAGGAGGATCCTGCGCACCGGCTTTCCGGCCTCATCCCGGCGGATGCCCAGAAGGCTGGTCAGGCGATGGAGCCAAGTGAGGCCGAAACAAAGGACTTGTCCCGCCCAAAAATCACTCCGGCGCATCACGTTCAGCTCCATGTCACCTCTTCAACAAGAGGCTTTGCGCCTCGGCCAGCCGCTTGCGCAGCGTCTCTTGCCCGGGCGCGGGAGGCCTGGCCAGGGCGGCGGAGTAGACGTCCAGAGCTTCTTTGTGGAGGCGGCTCTCGGTATAGAGATAGCCAAGCGTGATGTAGGCCGGCAAGTAATCCGGGTCCAATTTTATGGAAGATTTCAATTGCACGATGGCTTCCGGCGTCGAGCCGCTCAAATAATGACAGACTCCCATGTCGGCGAAGAGTCTGGCGTTGGACGGCTGCTCCTTTGCCAATTGCCGCAGCAGATCCAGCTCCGGTCCGAACATCTTCAAATCCTGGTAGATCATCGCGGTCCTCAGCCGGTCTTCCTTCCGGCCGAAGGCTTGGACCCGCGCCAGGGACTCCAGCGCCGATTTCCGGTCCCCGGCGCGCGCGGCGAGCTCCGCCTGCTCCAGCCAGGATCGCGATTCATCCGGCGAGTTCTTGGGCGGGGGCGGGCTGGGCGGCATCGCCGGCGGCGCTTGGCGCTCCGCGAGGCTCGCTTGGATGGCGCGCATCCTTGATACTTCCCGCGCATCGAGCTTCGCCGTCCGCACGCGCGCCAGGGATTCCAGCGCCAGCTTCCGGTCCCCCGCGCGCGCGGCGAGGTCCGCCTGCTCCAGCCGCAATTTCGCGTCATCCGGCGAGCTCTTGAGCAGGCTTTGCAGCATTGCCAGCGGCGCGGGGTACTCGCCCAGGTTCGCGTAAATCCCGCGCATTTTCGATCGCTCCCGCGCATCGAGCTTCGCCGTCTGCACGCGCGCCAGAGACTCCAGCGCCAGCTTCCGGTCCCCCGAGCCCGCGGCGAGGTCCGCCTGCTCCAGCCATAATCGCGAGTTCTCCGGCGAGCTCTTGAGCGGGCCTTGAAGCATCGCCAGCGCGGAGTGGTATTCGCCCAGATCGGCGTAGATCCCGCGCAGCCTCGATCGGTCTTGCGCATCGAGCTTCGTCTCCTGCACGCGCGGCAGAGACTCCAGCGCCAGCTTCCGGTCGCCCGCGCGCGCGGCGAGATCCGCCTGCTCCAGCCATAATCGCGAGTTCTCCGGCGAGCTCTTGAGCGGGC
>JAPLKL010000071.1 GCA_026388095.1 Elusimicrobiota bacterium
CGCGGGGTGCCGAATTTCTCCCGGAAGCAGGACTCGATGAAGCCGATGGGGCGCAGCATGAGACAGATATGTTATCAGATTGCCGGGAAGCGGCCCGCCGTCCAGGCGGACAACGGCCCAGCGCCGACCGGAGCGTCGGCGCTGGGGTCCCGGTCGCGCCTACGGCGCGGCCGGGAGCTCGAAGGCGAGCCGAAGAAAGCCGCCCCGGGCCGTCATTTGGCGCCTCCTCCCGGCAGACGGCCGAACAAGTCCTGCACCGCCTTGCGGATGGACGCGTCGAGCTCGGCCGGGATCGGGACGGACGCGAGGGTCCGCCGCAGCGCGCCGGGCTCCCCCGCGTCGAGGCTGGCGGCCTTGTAGGGGCCGGACTCCTCGTCCGTGGACCTGACGAAGGTTACGACGGCCTCGGCTCCTGGCGCGGGCAGGGACAGCTCGACCTCGTTGTCGTCCTTATCGAACAAGATCACGTGCACGTCACAGCCCAGGCGCGCCTGGGTGAGCTTCGCGTCCAGCCGCAGGCTCGGCCTGTCGAGCCAAGCCGGCATGCCGGCCAAGCCCTCCGCCGAGACCGGCTCCGGGCCTGCGAGGCTCCCCGACCAGACGCCGGCCGGCCAGCCGAGCAGCCGCCCCTGCCTCCGTTCCCGGACCGCGAAGCTCAAGTCCATCAGGACATGACAGCCCGGCCTGATCTCAGCGGGGACGCGGATCAGGATTCCCGGAGCTTCGGCGCGGCCGCCGTCGACGCCCACGGCCCCCGGCTCCGCGCTGACCGCGACGCCGTAGCGCTGGGCGAGCTCCCGCATACAAGGCGCCAAAGCCCGCACAGCCTCCTCTCGGTCGAAGGCCCGGACCGGCCGGGCGTCCGTCACGGAGCACGCGGGGGCGCCCGAAAAAGCGTCCTGCCGCTGCTGCGCGGCGACGGCCAGCCGACCGACGCAGGACAGCACGACGATGAGAAGAACCGCGGATATCCTGATTTCAATCGCCTTCATATCCCCTCCTTGCTCAGCGTCCATTTCAAGGGGAGGATAGCCCCGGTCCGCGGCCCCGGCCCTAGGCCATCCGGGCAGGGTTTTAGGCGTCTAGAGTTCCACCTGTCTTTGGGCCGTTGGGCCCTTTCGGGGACCTGGCGGCGATTCGAGGCGGCGGCGGGACCAGGCTAACGTCGCGGATGCTTGCCGGACATCCAGAGCGGATCGAGATAGCTCTCCGGACGCCGGACGCCCTTGGCCCGGTCCAGGCCGGATCGCAGGACGGCCGCCATATCGTCCGGGCTCAGAGTCTTGGGCCAAGGCAGCCCCAGCCTCTCTTGCATGGCCGCCCGGACTTTCGTCGGGATCGCGTGGAAATCCTCCGCCATGCCGCGCTCATCGCCCAAGGCGCGGCGCGCCAAAGCCCGGTTGCAGCGGGCCCAGACGTAGTCCGGGCAGCGCCGGATGACCAGGTCCAGGTCCCGCAGCGCCTCGGCCTGCCGGCCCAGGATCCTATAGGCCTCTCCCCTCCAGACGCGGGCTTCGTCGTCTTCCGGCTGGAGCTCCAGAGCGCGGTCGAGGTCCGCCAGCGCTCGGCCGGGCCGCCCGAGCTTGAGGCAGGCCGCGCCGCGCCAGCCCTGGGCCCATTCCGGGGCGCCGAGGGACAAGGCCCGGTCCAGGAGCTCGACGGCCTTCCGGTAATCCCCCAGCCACAGCCTGGCCTCGGCGTGCCACGTCATGACCGCTGGCTTGGCCGAGGCGTCGACCGACTCCTGGATGCGCGCGAACTCCCGCAAGCCCCGGGCCGCCTCGCCCTTCATCAGGTAGGCCTCGGCCGCCCGGCAGCGGAAGCCCCAATATCCCGGCATGCGCCTTGAGACCTTCCGACAGGCCGCGATGACGCGGTCGTAATCGGACCAGTCGAGCAGGCGCAGGACGAAGGGATGCTGCAGGCAGGAGTAGCGCGCCGGCAGACGCTTGATGCGCGCGTAGGCGGCATCGAACTCGCGGCGCCGGCCCAGAAGCGGGCCGCGGCAATAGGCGAACCAATGCGCAAAGCCCCCGCCCTTCTCGGCCTGGCGCAGACGCCGGAGCTCCGAAGCGACGAACTGCTGCCGCCTCGCCCGCCTCATTGTCGCGGGATCGTACCACCACGGCCACTGGAAGCAGTTCGAGTTCGAAAGCTTGACCGATCTCTTCAGCATCTCCTCGCCGAGCCGGAAGGCGGCGCGATAGCGGCCCGCGCAGAGCAAGGCCGAGAAGATGCGCGGCCAGTCGGGCAGCGCCCCGTCCGTCGTCGCGGCGGCGCGCCGGAAGTCGCTCTCCGCTTCGCGGCGGCGGCCCTGCTCCCAGCGCAGCCAGCCCAAGGCCAGCCGAGCCCGGCCCTCCAGCGCCCCCCCCCTCCGGCATAGGCGCCGGTACCAGGCTGCGGCGTTGCGGAGGTCGCCGATCCTCTCCAGGACCCTGGCGGTCTCCCAGGCCGGCTGCTCCCAGTCCGGCGCGGCCTCGGCTGAGCGCCGATAGTAGGCCTTGGCCTGGCGGAGGAGTCCTTGCTTCTCATGCAAGCGCCCCGAGGCCAGAAGGAGCTCCGCGCGCGGCCCGCCGAGCTCAAGAGCGCGCGCGACGTGGACCGCGGCCTCCCGGAACTTGCCGCGCAGCTCCAAGAACCGCGCGAAATCCATGCGGGCCTCGCGGCCTCCCGGCCGCGCCGCCACGGCTTGGCGATAGCGCCGCGCCGCCTCTTCCGGGCGTCCCGACCGTTCGCTGAGCCTCGCCGCCGAGAGCTGCGTCTCCCAAGCACTGGAAGACGGTCCCGGGGACTTGGCCATGATCGCCGGTATGATATCAAAATGCCCAGGAAGCGAATGACCCGCTCGCCCCTAGTACCTTTAGCCTAGGTCTCCGGGGCCGCTAGGCCCAACCATTTTCGCGCCATTCCTTTACACTCTTAGTGTAATGAAGCTCAAGCGCGGTCTCGCTGTCCTGCTCGCCTGCCTCCAGTTCGCCCTCTCCTTCGGCTTGAGCGGCTACGCGGCCGCCAACGAGGTCGTGATCCAGAAGGTCCAGACCTCGGCCCCGATCCAGTTCGGCCCCGCCGGGGCCATCGGACAGACGCAGTTCTCCAACCCCGGGGCCTTCCAACCGGGCGCCATCGTCCCCACCCTCTCCGGTTCCGGCCTGACCACCAGCGTGCCCCAGGTCCAGCCCCGGGTCTCCGTCGCCCCCATCACGGGCCTGCCCGTCTCGGCCATCCCGCAGGCCGGAGCGCCGGTCCTGGCCGCGCCCGCGCTCATCCAGAACAGCCCCGTCTCTCTGACTCTGTCCAAGCCCCAGATCGCCGCTGCCTCGGCCGACGGCCGGACCGGGCCCATCGACATCCAGAAGACCTCGGCGCGCGTGACCGCCAGCTTGAGCCTGCCGGGCCTGAGCCAGAAGGCCCCGGCGGAGTCGTCGCGGGGCGCGGCGGAGCAGGTCTTCGCCGAGCTGCGCAACGAGAAGCTCTCCGAGACCACGGAGGGCGCGGTCTCCGCCCAGACCGCCGGCATCAAGAGCTACGCGGCCCCTCTGGCCCAGGCCCAGACCTCACCGGTCTCGGTCAAGACCGCAGAAGTCCCCGCGGCCCAGACCCAGGCCGCCAAGTCCTTCTGGCAGAAACCCGCAGTCCAGTGGGTCACGAGCGGGCTCGCGGTGGCCGCCCTCGCCGCGGCAACGCCGATCCTGACCGCTAACGTCGGGGTGGTCGCGGCCGTGGGCTCCGTCATCCTCTCGGTCCTCGGCATCCCCTGGATCATCCAGAATTTCAAGACCGGCCGGGAAGGGACCAAGGACCAGGTCCTGGCCGGGCCGCTCATCTGGTTCGCGGCCGCCACCCTCCTCTCCTTGGTCTCAGTAGGCAACGGCTCGGCATTGGCTTGGCGGCTGGCGAATTTCGCCGGCGTGGCCGAGAGCGCCCTGGTGGTCGGCCAGCTCAACTACTTCAAGAAGGACTCCAAGTCCCTCAAGGCCACGGCCCTCACCGCGGCCGCCGTGGTTGCGGGCGTGGCGCTCATCGCATCCCAGGCCGTGGTGCCGCTCTCCATCGGGCTCAAGATCGCCTTCAGCGCGGCCATGGTCCTGCTGGGGTCTCTGGACGCCCCCCAGATACGGAACAACTACAACATCTTCAAGTCCGAGGGCCGCGCGCCCCAGAACCTGCCGGTGGCCTCCAAGCTCCTGCTCATCGGCGGCAGCCTCATGCACCTCTTCGCCGCGCTCATGGGCGGGGACATGTCCTGGGCCCTCAACGCGGCCATCGCCGTCACCATGGGCAGCATCATCCTGGCCCAGGTGTACGCGCCCCACGCCGCCAACGCGGTGCTCGGCCCCATCGTCCGGGGCGCCGAGAAGCTCCTTTCTCTCGTCCATCGCGGCGCCAAGGCCGCGGCCGCGGACCCCGCCGCCGCGGGCGTGGCCGAAGCCAAGGCTCTCATCGACAAGGAATTCCAGGGCGTGGACTATATGCGCTACCAGGCCCAGGACGCGGAGCAGACCTTGGCTTCCATAGAGGAGAAGGCCAAGGCCCTGCCCGGCCGCAGCGCCATCCTTTTAGAGGCGCCCACCGCGGCCGGCAAGTCCACCTTGGCCGAGGTCCTGAACAAGACTTTGGGCTCGCGCATGAAGGTCTTCCCGGTGGACCTCTATTTCCGCTCCGCCAACGACATCCCCCGCGACCCGCAGGGCCGGCCCGACTACGACCGGCCCGAGGCCCTGCACCTGCAGCGCGCGGCCGACGACGTCAAGACCTTGCTCGCCGGCGGGCGCATAGAGCTGCCCAAGCACGTGATGGACGGCCCGACCACCTTCGACAGCGGCCAGTTCCTCCAGTTGGCGCCGGAAGACGTGCTCATCGTGGACTCCATCTTCGCCTCGCACAGCATGTTCCTCGACGCCGTGAAGGGCCGCCAGACCCTCAACGTGTACCTGGCCGCGCCAGCGGCCATCCGCCTGGCCCGACGCCTCAAGCGCGACAAGAACGAGCGCGGCATCTCGGTGTACAACAACCTCAAGGGCTGGTCGCACCTGCTGGTCAACGAGCGCTCCAACATCCTGCCCCTGCGCGAGAAGGCCGACGTGGTCGTCAACCTCATGAGCGCGCAGGAGCTCAAGAACCTGCCCGGGGCTTTGGCCGAGTTGCTGGCGGCGGAGCGGGCGGCGAACGGCAATGACGCGGCCCAAACCGAGCTCTTCCTCAAGATGGTGCGCTCCTCCATCGAGTCCGACCGGACCCCCGGCCCCCTGCCGGCCGGCGACGCCGAGAAGATCATGAGCCAGGTGGACGTCTCCGGAGACGCGGTGGCCCCCGAGCGCCTCAAAGTGTTCGTGGCCAAGGCCCTGGAGACCTACACCGCGGTGCAGAAAGAGGCTCTGGAGCAGCCCAATTTCTCCAACTTCCACGTGCACGCGGCCGTGGAGCTCTCGGACGGCCGCTGGACCTCGGCGCCCAACGTGGAGCTCAGCCGGGAGATCACCCTCTGCGCCGAGCGCACCGCCATCCTCGCGGCTTTGTCCAACGCCCCGGCCGGGACCACGGTCAAGACCATCGTGGTCAGCAACAGCGGCGGCGAGTTCAAGAAGCTCTGCGCCGAGTGCCTGAGCTGGCTGGCCACGGGCAAGTTCTTCGGCCCGTACACCGAGATCGTGAGCGTGGCCCGCGACCCGGCCACGGGCCGCATCGGCATCCGCATCCGGACGCTCAAGTCCGTCCTTCCCTATCACATGGGCGCGACGCACCAGCCTTCTTTGACGGACAAGCCCGTGGGCTCTTTGGAAGTCGCCGTGAGCCCGTCGGCCGCGCAGGCGGGCGCCTCCGCCGCGGCCGCGAAGTCCTTGATGGAGCAGGCGCGCAAGGCCTACGCGCGGGGATCGGCCGACAAGTTCTCCTCCAAGCCTTCGGCCGCCGCGGTGCGGCTCTCCCATTTCGGACAGAGCAGCGCGGTGCGCTTCCAGTGGGCGCCCCGCTTCAGCGAGTACGAGGACCTCGACGCCGCGGCCGCGGCCCTGGAGAAGGCCGCCAAGCGGCGCGCCCGCCTGGAGAGCGCGCTGAAGCTGGCGGACCAGGCCACTTTCGGACTGCTCAAGCTGACGCAGCGCGCCGCTGGCCTGCTGGCCGCGCCGTCCATCGCGGCCGTGGCCTACTACGGCAGCGACACGGACCTGCCGCCCATCGCCAGCATCGGCCGGCTGGTGCGCCAGGGCGCCTCCCAGAACACCGTGATCCTGCGCATCGAGGACGGCCGCATCCAGGCGCGCACCCTCGGCGAGTACATGACCGAGATCTACGGCCTGCACTAGGCCTCAGGGGACACCCATGGAAGGAGCCTTAAGCCCGCAGGACCTCATCAAGCTGGCCATCGCCATGGAAGAGGGCGGCCAGAAGCTCTACGCGAAGTTCGAGCGCGAGACCGCCGACGAGCGCCTCAAGCAGACCTGGGGCCTGCTGCGCCGGCAGGAGATCGAGCATGCCGTCGAGTTCCGCAAGCTCCTGCGCGTCGCGGAGCTCAGCCAGCCGGCCGAGTCCTCCTCGGCCGAGGCCTCGCCCTACCAGCGCGCCGTGGCGGCCGCCAGCGTCCTGATGGGCAGCCGCCTGGGGCGGACCTCAGCCGGGGCCGTGCTTTCCGATCTGGATGCGCTGGCGCTGGCCATCGCCGTGGAGAAGGACACCATCCTCACTTATATGGCCTTGAAGGACCAGATCCTCGGCGACCGCGGCCACGCGCTGGACAAGATCCTGGCCGAAGAGCAGAGCCATCTCATCCAGCTCACGGAACTCCTCGACAGCCAGCCGGAGCGCTTCCCCGTGGCGGCGCCGGACCTGCCCACCGGTCTCTAGGTGCCGGTGGTCAACTTTCTTAACTTTTCAACTTTCGAGGCGGCTTGACAAAGCCCGCCGGCCGCACAATACTATTAGTCACATTATGTCCCCCTCCATCCTGGCCGTCTTTCTCCTCGCCTTAGCGAGCTCCCCGGCCGCGGCCCAGAGCCTGGATTTTTCCTTAGAGCAAGCCCGGTCTTCATTCAGGACCCATCAGCCGGGCCAGCCCTACGCGGCGCAACTCCAGGCCCGGCTGGTCCAGGAAGGCTGTCCGGCGCCCTGCACCTCCGCGGCGGAGATCAAGGCCTACCTCGACAGCGTGGCCGCGGCGGCCCGGAGCCTGAGCATGAGCGCGGAGCTCGCCGCGCTCCGGGAGCACTACGCCCCGGCCGGAGTGCCGCGCAAGAAGGGGCAGGCCGGCGCGCCCGGCGGACCCTCGGCTGAGAAGCGCGCGGCCCAGACCGCCGCTCTCCAGAGACAGCAGACCGCGGCCATGCACCGCGGGGGCCAGATGGCCGCGGCGCTCGACCAGCGCAAGAAAGCCGAGAGCCTGGCGGCTGGCGGCCCGGGCGGCGGGATCACGGCGGGAAAGCCGATGAGCCCCGCCGAGCGCAAAGCCGCCCTCGACGCCTACCTCCTCGCCCCGGCCGGGGACTCGGCGCGCCTGCACACTTTGGCGGTCAAGGCTCCGCCGCCGATGCGGCCTCGGACCCCGGTCTCCCCGCCGCAGCTCTCCCGCTTCGACCGGGCCCTGCTCTGGGTCGACAGCCACATCGACCAGAAGAAGCTGGAGAAGGTCTCCAACTTCTCTGCCGGCTTCGGAGACGCCCTCACCTTCGGCGGCACCGGCTGGGTCCGCAAGAAAATCAGCGGCGGGACCGACCCCGCCGACCGGAACTCCGATCAATACACCGCCGGCACTTTGACCGGAGTCGGCTATTCCATGCTCCTTGGCGCGGGCGGAGTCCTCAAACCCCTCAGCGCCGGGGTGCAGACCGTCACCCGCTGGGCCCCGACCCTTGCCGCGGACGGCACCGCGCTCCTCAAGGAGGGCCAATTCGTCATGGCCGGCACGGGCAAGGGCGTGAGCGGGTTCATAAACTGGAACAAAGGCGGGGGCCTTGAGCAGCTCATGAAATACGGCCGAAGCTATCTGACCTCGGGCAGCACCCAGGTGCCCGGCAAGCTGCTGCGCTATCCCATACAGGAGGAAGGGCGTATCGCCGGCACGATCAAGGGCCTCATGGGCCAGCGCGTCTACACGGGCCCGACCATCCCATTGCCATGAGCGCCCTGCAATCTCTTTTCGCCGTGGTCCTGCCCGTTGCCCTGGGCCTGGGCGTGCTCCTCGACCTGTGGTCCCTTTACGCCTGGCTGAAGCGCAACAGGCTCGGCCAGGGGCCGTCCGGGGTCGCGGGCGCGTCATGGTTCCTGTATTTTTCGTATTGCGTCTGGCGCCGGAGCTTCCTGCTGCTGGTGGGCCTGACCGTGTTCCATGTCTCCTGCCAGTACCTGGTCCCTCTGCTGCACCGCCGCTGGTGCGGGACCCCCGGGTCCGCCCCAGAATGAATCCGCCCTTGGAAGAGCGCTTCGTCGGCTCGCTGCTGGGAGTGGCTTTGGGCGACGCGCTGGGCGCCCCGCACGAAGGCGGCCCCATCGAGAAGCTCGCCTGGCGCCTCATCTGCCTGCCCCATGCCGGGACCTTGCGCTGGACCGACGACACCCAGATGACCATGGGCCTGGCCGAATCGCTCATCGCACAAGGAGGAGTCGACTGCGACCATTTGGCCGGACTCTGGGCCGAGCGCCTGGAAGTCCTGCGCGGCTACGGGCCCAGCACGCGCCGGATTCTGGCGGCCGTGCGCGCCGGCCAACCCTGGCGGCAAGCCTGCCGGACGGGCTTCCCTCAGGGCTCTTTCGGCAACGGAGCGGCTATGCGCGCAGCACCCCTGGGGCTTTTCTTCCACCGCGATCCCAAGGCCTTGGAGGACGCGGCCATCCGCTCCAGCGAGATCACGCACTCTCACCCGCTCGGAGTGGAGGGCGGAGTGCTCATGGCCCGGGCCGTGGCTTTGGCGTTGGAGCCGGAGTTCGAGCCCAAGCGCTTCCTGGAGTCCTTGCTGGCCGGGAGCAAAGCGCTGGAATTCCGATCGCGCCTCGAACAGTCGCTCGCCTGGCTCGGCCAGGAGCCGCCGGTCTCCGAGGTCCGCCGCCTCCTGGGCAACAGCGTGCGCGCCCACGAGTCCGCGGTGACCGCTTTGCACGCCTGCTGCCGCCATCCGGCGGACTTCCAGGCCTTGGCCGGCTATGTCATAACTTTGGGCGGGGACACGGACACCATCCTGGCCATGGCCGGCGGCGTGTTCGGGGCCCGAAACGGCAGCCGGGCATTGCCGCGGGAGCTCCTGGCCCGGCTGGAAGCCCGCGCAGAGCTCGAGCGCCTGGCTCGTGAGCTCTTCGCCAAGCGGCGCTAGCGCCGAGCGGACAGGGTCAATGCCTGTTCCAGGGCTTGGCGGGCGGGCCCATTGCCGGGGTCGACCCTCAAGATCCGCTGGAATTGCCCGATAGCCTCGCTGAGGCGGCCGCCCCTGGCCAGGTTCAGGCCCAGCTGGAATCGCAGCACCGGCGCCTCCGGTTGGAGCTCCAGGGCGCGGCGGAACTGCCGGGCGGCTTCGTCGAACTGGCCCGCCTCGGCCAGGATCACGCCGAGATTGAAATACGCGGGGATATAGTCCGGGTGGCGCCGCAGCAGCAGGCGCAGCTCCTGCGCCGCTTCGGCGCGGCGGTTGAGCTTGTAGAGGTCCGCGCCGAGATTGAGCTGGGCCGTGGCGTTGCCCGGGTCGATGCGCAGCACTTCCCGGTACTGCCGCGCGGCCCCCTCCGGGTCGGGCTGCAGGTCCAGGGCGACGGCCAGGTTGTAGCGGGCCGGCTCCTGGTCCGGCCGGATGCCGACCAGCGTCTGGAGGTACGCGACGGCCTCGGCGCTCTTGCCCTTGGCGATCAGGCTGACCCCGAGATTGTAGAGGACGGTGGGGTCGCGCGGCCGCTGCGCGACGGCGTGCCGCCACAGACTCTCCGAGTCGCGCCAGACCCGCGTCTGCCGCGCCGTCATCGCGCCCAGGAGGACCGCGAGCGCCGCGGCGCCCGACAGGACCAGGCCGCGGCGGCCGCCGCGCAGATGCGGCCTGAGGATCGCGCCGGCGAGCACGGCCCAGCCGAGATTGGCCAGGTAGCTGTACCGGTCGGCCACCATGTGATGCCCGAGCTGGACGAGGCCGAGGACCGGGAGCAAAGCGAGGACATAGATCGTCCCCGCGGCCCAGCCGGCGGGCCAGCGGCGCCGCGCCAGGAAGAAGCCGAG
>JAPLKL010000072.1 GCA_026388095.1 Elusimicrobiota bacterium
CTGCACCATGGCCTCCAGGCCGCGGCGCTGCTCGGCTTTGGCCTCATCCGTGGCGGGGCGCGGCGCCGGCATGGGGCGCAACGCGTAGCCCTGGAACTCCTCGTCCGGGAAATAGGAGATGTCGTAGAGGGCGCGGGCCGGGGGGGCCAACAGGCTCCCGGACAGACAGAGGACGGCCATGGTTATGCCGAGCACGGTGCATCTATGTTAACAGTCGCGGGGCGTCGCCGCAAGGGGTGGGGGTGGGGGCGCTAACCTTTCTTCTTGGAGCGCGCCGAGCGCGCCGAGCCTCCGAACCGGAGGAGTCCGGCGCCGACCGCCCCTCCGACGAGGAGCCCCAGCAGGGCCCCGGCCGCCACATCCGCCGGGAAATGGACCCCCGCATAGACCCGGCTGTAGGCCACCAGCGCGGCCACGGCCAGCGCCGGCCAGAGCATGGGCGGCTCGGCCATGCCCAGCACGGTCGCGCCGGCGAAGGTGTTGCAGGCGTGGTTGGAGGGGAAGCCGTAGCTGCCCGGGCGGTGGGTGCGCAGGGTCACGGAGACCCCGGCGCTCGTGGGGCGGTCGCGGTGCACATAGGGTTTGATGAAACGGTGGGCCACCGCATCCGAGACCCCCACGGCCACGACCATGGCCAGGAGCGCCTTCACGGCCCGACCGCGCTGGACGTAGAGCCACCAGGCCAGGGCCACCGGCAGGGCGCCCCAGACCGCGATGGCGTTGCGGTCGAGGTCGGTCAGCCAGGGGAAGAAGGCGTCGAGCCAGGGATGCGTCCAGACCTGATTGATGCGATGGAAGAGACCCAGGTCCACGCCGCGCAAGAATCCCACGAGTTGGGTCATGGCGAGCCATTATACTAGAATCTCCGGCATGCTCGTCTTGTTCATCACGCTGGGCCTGCTGGCCACGGGCTTGGGCGGCCTGGTCCCCCTGGCCCAGAACCTTCTCTCCCGGCCCAGCCTGCGGCGGCTCTTCGCGTTCCGCTCGGGGATCCTGGTCGCGGTCACCTTCCTGGACATCCTGCCCGAGGCGTGGAAGTACCATCCGACCTTGGCCGGCGTCGGGGCCATGGGCGCCTTCGTCCTCTTCTACGTCATGCAGAACTTCACCATGGTCGACTCCTGCACCGAGTACCTCGAGGAGTGCCACACCCATCTGCTGGGCTGGGCCGCGCTGGCCGGGCTCTTCATCCACTCCTTCATGGACGGCTTCAACCTGGCGATCGCCTTCACGGCCACGGCCGGCGCCGGCTTGGCCGTGGGCGCGGCCATGACCCTGCACAAATTGATGGATGGGTTCACTCTGACTTCGCTGTTCCAGCAGGCCGGCTATTCCCGGACGCGCAGTCTCCTGGGACTGGCGGTCATGGCCGCGGCGACCCCGCTGGGCTGCGCGGCGAGCGCCGTCGGCCTCGCCAGCTTCAGCCCCAGCCTCATCGCCGTCCTCCTGGGCGTGGCCGGCGGCTCGTTCTTGTACCTGAGCGCGGCCGAGTTCGCGCCCCGCCTGCACAAGGCCGCCGACTTCCCCGCCTTCGCGTCCTTCGGCGCCGGGGTCGCCGTCTTCTGGGCGCTGCACTCCCTGGTCCATTAGCGGCTCTAATAGTTGCCGGATTTGATAGAATGGGATGACGCTTCACGGCCAAGGAGCCCCTTCCCCATGCGCATACTCTGCCTGAACTGCGGCAGTTCCTCCGTCAAATATCGCCTCTACGACTGGGAGAGGCAGGAGGCCCTGTCCACGGGGATCGTCGAGCGCGTGACCGTGGGGGGGTCTTTCATCGTCCATGAAGTGCCCGGCCGGGACAAGCTCACCATCAAGAGCGAATGCCCGGACCACAAGATGGCGATCAAGCTGGTCATGGACACCTTGACCCACCCCGAGCACGGCGTCATCGCCGACACCAAGAGCATCAGGGGCGTGGGGCACCGCGTGGTCCACGGCGGCGAGAAATTCGCCAAGTCGGTGCTCATCGATGACGAGGCCATCGCCGCCTTCAAGGGCATCTCGGCTCTGGCGCCCCTGCACAACCCCCCCAACATCATGGGCATCGAGGCGGCCAAGGACCTCATGCCGGACATCCCCCACGTGGCCATCATGGACACGGCCTGGCACCAGACCATGCCGGCCCACGCATACATCTACGCCCTGCCCTACGCCTGGTACGAGAGATACGGCGTGCGGCGCTACGGCTTCCACGGGACTTCGTTCCTCTACAACGCCAAGCGCGCGGCCGTGCTGCTCAAGAAGGACCCCTTCAAGTGCAACCTGGTCATCTGCCACATCGGCAACGGGGCCTCGATCAACGCGGTCCAGAACGGGCTCTCCTACGACACGTCCATGGGCATGACGCCGCTGGAGGGCTTGGTCATGGGCACGCGCGCGGGCGACCACGACCCGGCCATCGATTTCTTCGTCATGGCGAAGGAGGGCATCTCCGCCAAGGAGATGGACTCGCTGCTCAACAAGAAATGCGGCGTGCTGGGGATCACCGGCCGCTACACGGACCGCCGCGACGTGGAGGAGGCCGCGGCCAAGGGCGACGCCCGCGCGGCGCTGGCCCTGCAGGTGGAAGGCTACCGCATCCGGAAGTACATCGGCGCCTATGCGGCCGCGGTGGGCGGGCTCGACGCCGTGGTCTTCACCGCCGGGGTAGGCGAGATGAGCGACCAGATCCGGGCCATCGCCACCCGCGACCTCGATTGCCTGGGCATCAAGGTCGACCCCGAGAAGAACGGCCTGACCCACACGCGCAACGCCGAGTGCGACATCTCGGCTGCGGGCTCGGCGACCAAGGTCTTCGTCATCCCCACGGACGAGGAGCGCGTCTTCATCGAGGACGTGGTGGCCATCATGGCGGGCAACTACGACGTCCACACGCGCTTCACCTACCGCTTCCAGTCGCCGGACTACCGCAACAGCATGCGCGACGAGGCTTTCTGCCGGGAGCTGGCGAAGCGGCCCGGTCTGGCGAAGGTGGCCTGCAATCCCCCCAAGGTCACGGCCTAAGCAGCTCGACAGCGCCCAGGCGGGCGTGGCGCTCTTCAACCGCGGCCAGTACGCGCGTGCCGCGAGCCGCTTCGAGGCGGCCCTGCGCGGCGGCGAGACCGCAGAGTGGCTCGCCTGCGCGCTGGGCCAGGCCTACGCCGCCGCGGGACGCACCGCCCTGGCCCTGCGCCTGCTGCGCGGCGCCGCCCGACGGTCGGCCGAACCCCATCCCATATATCTGGCGCTCTCCGATATCCTGAGGCGCGCCGGCCAGACGCGGCAGGCCGAAGCCATCCTGCGCCGGCTCGCGGCCGAGTCCTCCCACCTCGGACAGGCCCATCATGCCCTGGGCCAGATCCTCCTCGGCCAGGGCCGCCTGGACGCGGCGGCGGCGAGCTTTCGCCGGGCCGCACGGCTCGAGCCGCAGCTGCCCTGGCCGCACATCGCTTTGGGCGAGCTCCTGGAGCGGCGCGGCCGCGGCGAGGAGGCCTTGCGCTGCTGGGCCAGAGCCGGACGCGCGCGGCTCTACGATTCGGCCACCGCGGTCCAATTGGGAGACCTCTACCAGCGCCGGGGCCTGGCGCCGGAGGCGAGACGCCATTACCTGCGCGCCTGGAAGCTGGATGGCAGGAGCGTAGCGGCCTGCCAGAGGCTGGCGGAGGCCGCCAAAGGCCGGGGCTGTCTGGATGAAGCCGCGCTCTGGGTCGGTCGGGCCGGGCGGCTCGATCCGCGGGAGGCGCTGTGGGACTTCCGGCTGGGCTGGATCCACGGCCAGGCCGGGCGCTGGACGCAGATGCGCCGCTGCCTGCGGCGCTACCTGGGCCGCCGCGCGCGGTCCGCGAGCGACGGAGCCAGCCCCGTGCTGGCCTGGGTCTGTCTGCAGGACTACCGCCGCGCCGCGGCCGAAGCCGAGCGGTCCCTGGAGCGGCTGGACCCCGAGGGCCTGGCTTTGCTCTCCCGCGCCTGGCCGGAGAACTGGCTGCGCCAGCATGACGACGCCTTCTACGCGGCCCACCTGCGGGCCGTGGAGCGGCAGGCGCTGGCCCGGCCCCGCTCACCCTGGCCCTGTTTCTTCCGGGCCTCCTTGCTCCTGCGCCGCAACCGCTACGCCGAGGCCGGGGCTCTGTCCGGGGACCTGGCGCGCTTCTCCGAGGCGCGCTACGGCTGGATGCGCTACGTGACCGGGCTGGCCTTGCTGCTGGACTGCCGCTATGAGGCGGCCGTCGCGGAGTTCGCGGCCGCGCTGCGCTCGCGGCCCGCGGACTGGAAGTCGCGCTGCCACTTGGCCGAGGCCCTGCTCTGCCTGGGCCGGCGCAAAGAGGCCTTCGAAAGGTTCGACGCGGCCGAGGCCGACGCGGCGCGCGTCGGAGCCGCCTGCGAGGTCTGGGCCTGGCGAGGCGAAGCGAGGCTCTGGCTCGGCCAGGCCGCGGCCGCCTTGGCGGACCTGGACCGCGCCGTGGAGTCAGGAGCGAAGCTGGCTCTCTGCTGGCGCGGGGCCGCCCAGATGCTCATGGGCCGCCTGGGTCGGGCCCGGCAAGACCTGGACCGCGCCATCGTGCCCGGTTCGAAGGACGCCGAGGCGTATCTCTGGCGAGGAGAGCTCAACCGCCGCTGCGGCCGCGCGCGCGCGGCGCTCAGGGACCTGGCGGCCGCGCGCCGGGCCGGGCATGGCCAGCACGATTTCGAGTGGGCGGCATGCAACCGGGCCTTGCTGGGGGCCGCTCCGGGCGAGGCGCTGCGCGGCCTATCGCCGGCTCTGCTCGCGGCGGCGCTGGGCCGGCCGGTCCCGGACCTCGGTGACGCCCGCGCCGCGCGCGCTGTCGCCAAGGACATGCTGGCGCGGGCCCGCGGGCTGCGCCGCCACGAGCCCTACCTGCGGGCCCTTTGGCTGGGCCCGGAGGCCGCGGCGCGCTTGGCGCGCTAGTAGCGGCTGAAAAACTCGCCAGGGATCTCTGATCGCGCGCTTTGTGCGTATACCAACTGTGGCCGGCCACCACTCCTGTCCGGGGAAAATCCGTCGCGCGACGCAACAAGCCCTGATGAAACAGCCTCCGGTCGGGATTGTCCGACGGAAAATCGGCAGCAGGCCTCGTTGATTCGGCTTGCGCGGCTTTACAGCCTGTTCAGAGACATCA